>JASFRI010000080.1:0-12723 GCA_050115015.1 Acidobacteriota bacterium | reverse complement strand
GCGCTCCAGGGCCCTGTCGGCGTTTCGGCGGGCCCAGTCGATCCCGAACTCGCAGCCGGTGAACAGGAGCCGGGGAGCCAGCCCCTGGAGGTGTAGGTCCACGCCGTGATCCACGCGGACGTAGGGCCCCGCCTGGGCCCCGCCCAGGACATGGATCAGGTCCGCGGCGGCGGGGCTCGCCTGCACGAGAAGTTGCTCCGGCAGGCGGCGGAAACCCTCCCGCCGTGACAGCCACGGCAGGAGGGGGCGGCAGATGGCCCCGATGCAGCGGCTGCCACCCCGGGACGCCATCCCCTTGAGCCGGTGGCGCACCCCCATCGGCGCGGGCTGTCCGGTCACGCTCCGGCGCGCTCCAGCACCGCCTCGAAGCGCGGATCGCCGCGCATTCCCTCGAACGCGGCCTCTGCGCGGATCCGGGCGGGATCCCGGAAGCCCGCGTCGACGGCCCGACCCAGGGCCTCCAGGGCGCCCGGGACATCCCCGGTGCGCGCGCGCAGCACCGCCATCCGGTAGAGGGCCTCCGGCGACGCCGGCCGCAGGGATACGGCGCGGGTGACGGACTCGAGCGCGTCGGCGTAGCGTTCCATCCGCTCCAGGGTATCCGCCTCGTCGAGGTACAACGCCGGGTCGTCGGGGTCCATCGCCAGGGCGTGCCGGTGGCCGCGCATCGCCGCGTCGAAGGACCCCTGCATCCCCAGCGTCCGGGCCAGGTCGGAGTGGAGGGTCGGATCGTCCCCCCCCAGCTCGAGGGCCTTGCGCAGCGCAGCCGCGGAGCCCTCGAGATCCCCCAGGTCGGCGCGGGTCCGGCCGACGGCCTGGAGGATGGCGGGATCGTCGGGGGAGCGCTCCAGGGCCTCGCCGAACGAGTGCAGCGCCGCCTCCAGGTCCCCCGACCGGGCCTCGACGACCCCGAGGTTGAAGCGGATGTCCGCGCTCTCGGGGTCGCGCTGCTGTGCCAGCTCGTACTGGCCGCGGGCCTCGTCGAGGCGGTCCCGCCCGGCCAGGATGGAGCCCAGGTTCGCGTAGGGCCCCGCCGGGATGGGGTCCAGCTCGATGGCACGCCGCAGCTCCTCCTCGGCGTGGGTCGTGTCGCCGAGCTGCGCGTAGCAGGCGCCGAGATCGGCGTGCGCCGCGGCGTCGTCGGGCTCGAGGGCGAGGGCCTTCCGGAACTGCACCACCGCCTGGGGACAGAAGCCCGACCGGGAGAGGGCGACGCCGAAGTGGTAGCGCGTGTCGGCGTTCCCGGGCTCCCGCTGCACCGCCTTCCAGAACCAGGGGACCGCCTCCTGTGGCTGCCCCCGCATGGCGAACAGCTTCCCCATCCGGGCGTAGGTCTCCGGGAAGTCGGGGTTCAGGTCCAGCGCCTCGCGGAGATACGTCTCGGCGTTGTCCAGCTCGCCGATCCCCGCGAGCTCCGCGGCGAGGTCCAGGCGGGCCTCAACGCTGCCCGGCGCGTTCCCGAGGGCCTGTCGCAGGAACGTGATCCGCTGGCCCACGGGCTCCAGGATGCGGAAGCGCTCGAAGGCCTTCTGGGCCTCCTCGCGCCGCCCCAGCCGGACGAGAGCCTGCCCGAGGTTGAGATAGCCCATGTCGTAGTAAGGGTTGATCTCCACCGCCCGCTGGAACTGCTCGACCGCGCCCTCGTAGTCCCGAAGACGCGTCAGGAGGATGCCCAGCCGCAGCCGGCTCGCCTCGAACTCCCCGTCCAGCTCCACGGAGCGCTCCAGGTTGGCACGAGCCGCCTCGTAATCGCCCCGGTCGAGCTGGAGGGATCCCAGGTAGTAGTAGGGGAGCGCGGTGTCCGGTGCCAGCTCGACGACCTTCCGGAACTCCGACTCCGCCTCTTCGATCCGTCCCATGTCCCGGAGCACCACCGCCAGATGATGCCTGGCCTCGACGCTCTCCGGCTCCAGCTCCACCGCCTTGCGGAAGTTCTCCAGCGCGAAGCCCGGCTTCGACAGGTTCAGATACACGCGGCCCAGATAGTACTGCGCGTCGGCGTTCGAAGGTTCCAGCTCGGCGGCGGTCGTCAACCGGCTGGCAGCGCTCTCGTACTCGGCGCGCAGGTAGTGGGTCAGGCCGAGAAGGTACTGCACCTCCCCGGAGGCCGGGGCGAGCTCGGCCGCCCGGGTCAGCGCGGGAAGCGCCCGGTCGTAGCGCTCGAGCTCCATCCAGGTGCGCCCGAGCAGTGCTTGGGCGTCGGCGCTGTCCGGGTCCTGCGCCGCGGCGCGCTGGAACTGCCCCAGCGCCCCCTCCAGGTCGCCCATGGCGGCCAGGCGCCGGCCCCTCTCCAGGGCACCGCCGGTGTCGGCACCGGCCAGCGTCGCCGCCAGGAGCAGGGGCAGGAGGAACCCGCCGGGCCTCACGGTACCGGCTCCGGCGGCTCGGCGATCCGGAACAGGCGATCCGCCGGCAGATCCCGGAACGCGATCCGCGCTCCCGACGACCAGCCCACCTCGATCCGATCGACCCGTTCGCTCTCGCCGAGCCCGAAGTGGAGTCGGGGATCCGAGGAGGACAGGTACGACCCGCCCGCCTTCACCTCGCGGATCTGGCGCCGGTCGGCCGCCAGCAGCACGGCCCGGGCGCCGAGGGCGCTGTGCCCGGAGGCGTCGCCCACCACCGCGAGGGTGAGGAAGTGCCGGCCCTCACGTCCAGTCCGGTTCATCAGCAGGCTTCCCCGGGCGCCCAGGTTCGCGACCCAGATGTCGATGTCACCGTCGTTGTCCACGTCCCCGAACGCCGCACCGCGGCTCGACTCCATGACCTGCAGCCCCGGCCCCGCCGCCGCCCCCACGTCTTCGAAGCCCCCCTTGCCGTTGTTGAGGAAAAGCTGGTTGCGCTGGGCGAAGGTGTCCTGCGGGTTGATCTTGTGACACACGTCGTAGACGTGGCCGTTGGCCACGAACAGGTCCAGCAGGCCGTCCAGGTCGAAGTCGTAGAAGCCCGTCCCCCAGCCGAGGGGGACGAAGGAGGGCCCGGCCAGCCCCGCGGAGACCGTCTGGTGGGCGAACAGGCCGAAGCCGTCATTCCGGTAGAGCGCGTTGGTCTCCCGGGCGTAGTTCGTCACGAAGATGTCGAGCTGCCCGTCGCCGTCGAAGTCGCCGGCGTCCGTGCCCATGCCCGCCTCGCCGAGGCCGGCCTCGCCGTAGCCCGCGCCGGAGAGCAGCGTCGCGTCCTCGAAGTTCCCGTTGCCGTCGTTCAGGAACATGCGGTTCCCGCCGCCGTCGTTCGCCAGGTAGAGGTCGAGGGTGCCGGAGCCGTCGAGGTCAGCGGTCACCACCCCGAGCCCGCGCCCCTCCGGATCCAGGATCCCGCGTCGCTCGGCCTCATCCTGGAAGCGCGGGATACCGTCCTTTCCGGGCCCGAGGTTGCGGTAGAAGGAGTTCGGCAGCCCGTCGTACTCCAGGTCCGAGCAGCCCGAGTGGATACCGTTGTAGTTACAGAACTCCGGGCCGGAGGCGTAGTCGACGTAATTCGAGACGTAGAGGTCCTGCAGCCCGTCGCCGTCCAGGTCGGCGATGGCCGCGCTGGAGGACATCCGGTCGTCCCCCACGCCGGCGACCGCGGTCACGTCCCGGAACGTGCCGTCTCCCAGGTTGAGGAACAGCGTGTTCGGGCCGTAGGCGGTGACGTAGAGGTCGATATCCCTGTCGTTGTCGAGGTCCGCGGCGACGGCACCCATGCCGTAGCCCGCGACGGTCCCGACCCCCGCCGTCGCCGTCACGTCCCGGAACGACAGCTGCGCCGCGGTGCTGTCGTTGCGATAGAGCCGGTGGCTGGGAGGGGCCTCACCCGGGGCGGGCGGGAAGCGGCGGTGCCCGCTCTGGACGGTGAACAGGTCGAGATCCCCGTCCCCGTCGTAGTCCAGCCAGGCCCCGCCGGGAGGGATCTGCTCGTAGATGACGATGGGGCTGGTGCCGCCATGGGTGTGAAGGAAATCGATCCCGGCCGCCTCGCTCTCCTCCTCGAACCGCGGGATGACCCCGCCCACGACGAGCCCCCCCGTGGCCAGCAGCAGCCCGGACAGCAGGGCAACCCGCCGTGTCAGGCGGCGCCGCCGGTCCACCGCCCGCCTGATCCTCTCGAAGGACGACTCCATGTTCCTGTTCCTCTCCCCCATAATAGCGATGGAGGGAACGGATGGCGACGTTGACCGCCAGGGAGCGGAAGCTGCTGGCGGAGTGCGAGGTCCAGACGTTCCGTGCCGGCGGCCCCGGCGGCCAGCACCGGAACGTCACCGACTCCGCGGTGCGGCTCGTCCACCAGCCCACCGGGGTCACGGTGACGTGTGCCACGCACCGATCCCAGCACCGGAACCGTCGCGAGGCGCTGGCGATCCTCGCCGAACGCCTGGCCCGCCGCGCCCGACGGAGGAAGCGTCGTGTGCCGACCCGGCCGGGGAAGGCGGCCGTGGAGGCCCGTCTGCAGGAGAAGCGCCGGCGCGGGGGAACCAAGAAGACCCGCCGGCCCGTCGAGCCGGAGGACTGAGGCCGCTTCGGGGGCGCGGGGGCTGCGATATACTGCCCCGGCGATGGGAATCCCGCCCGCATCCGCGTCGCGGCCGCGACCCCGGATCGTCGCCGGCCTCCTGGTGATCGGCTGCACCCTCGCCGGCCTCGCGCTGGCGGACGTGCGGGAGCGGATGGCCGCGGGCGAGAACGCGCTGCGCCAGGGGCAGCCGGACGCCGCGGCGGAGGCGTTCCGGGGCGCGCTGGCGGAGAGCCCTGACTCCTGGGAGGCGTACGACGGCCTGGGCCGGGCCCTGAAGGCCGCCGGAGACCTCGAGGGGGCCGAGGTGGCGCTGCGACGGGCCGTGGAACTGGCTCCGGTGGGAGCCCGTCCGGCCCGGGATCTGTCCGACCTGGTGCTGGGCCTCGGAGACACGGATCGTCGCCGGGAGGGGCTCGCCTGGCTTGGGGAGCACGCTCCCGAGGATGGGGATGTCCAGATCCTCGTGGCGAGCGAGGCCCGCCGCGGAGGGGACCTCGTCACCGCCGCTGCGGCGGTGGAGCGGGTGCGCCGGCTGCGGCCCGAGAGCAAGAAGGGGATGGTGGAGGAGATCCTCCTCCACCGGGACGCCCTGGAGTACGACCGTGCCGAGACCCTGGCGCTGGCGTACATCGAGCGGTTCCCCTTCTACTACCAGCCCCACGTCCAGCTGGCGCGGATTTACCGGCTCCAGGGAAGGAACGAGGAGGCCGAGGCCCACTACCGTCGCGCCCTGGAGCTGCAGCCGGGCGAGCCCACCGCCCTGACGCGCCTGGGGGAGCTCCGGCTCGATGCGGGCGACCTGGAGGAGGCCATCGCCCTGCTCGACGAGGCCGTGCTGGTGCGTCCCGACAACCATGCCGCCTGGTACCTCCTCGGCCGCGCCTACCTGGCCGCCGGGGATCGGGAGAAAGCCACCGCCGCCATGCAGCGCTTCCGGGAACTGAAGGACGCGCTCCGGGCGACGGCACGTCTGGCCGGCGGGGCGGCGATGGTGGACGAGTGAAGTCGGGCGTCGCCGGCCTCTTCCTCCTGCTCCTGACCTCCCCGTCGCCGGCGGCGGAGGCCGGGTTCCAGCTCGTGGACACCGCCGCCGCCGCGGGGCTGGACGCTTCGATGATCTGCGGCATGCCGGGGAAGCCCTCGATCCTTGACGGCACGGGACCCGGGATCGCCGTGCTGGACTACGACGGCGACGGATGGGTGGACCTGCTGCTCCGAAGCGCGGGCACGACGTACGATCCCGGCCCCGTCCACGAGCCGGACCGGCTGTACCGGAATCTCGGCGACGGCACCTTCATCGACGTCACGGAGCGCGCCGGGGTGGGGGACCGGCACTTCGCCTCCGGCGTCACCGCCGCCGACGTCGATGGGGACGGCGACGAGGACCTGTTCCTCTCCAACTACGGGGCCAACGTCTTCTACCGCAACCGCGGGGACGGGACCTTCGAGGACGCCACCGCGGCCGCGGGGCTGGAGGACGACGGCTGGGGAACCGGTACGGCCCTCGCGGACACCGATCGCGACGGCGACCTGGACCTCTACCTGGTCAACTATGTCGTGTTCGACCCGATGACCACCCCCCGCCTGGGGAACCCGCGCTGCGTCTTCATGGGGGTGCAGGTCTTCTGCGGTCCGCGCGGGCTGATCCCGGGGCAGGATCGCTTCTACCGCAACCGGGGAGACGGCACCTTCGAGGAGGCCGCCCGGGAGGTCGGCCTGCACCGGGACGAGCCGTACTATGGCCTCGGGATGCTCTTCTCGGACATCGACGATGACGGAGATGCGGACCTCTACGTGGCGGACGATGCGACGCCGAACCTGCTCTACCTGAACGAGGGGGACGGGACCTTCGTCGAGGAGGGGCTGCTGCTGGGGGTGGCGTTCAGTCAGGAGGGGACCGAGCAGGCGGGGATGGGGGTGAACTCGGGCGACTACAACCGCGATGGACGGATGGACCTGCTGGTGACGAACTTCTCCCACGACACCCATTCGCTCTACCGGAACGACGGGCTGCTGTTCGAGGTGGCCACGCTGGAGGCCGGCCTCGGGGAGACGACGCTCCCGCGGCTCGGGTGGGGCACGGCCTTCGTCGACCTGGACGGCGACGGCTGGCAGGATCTCTTCTTCTCCCACGGGCACGTCTACCCGCAGATGGACGGACGCGGTCTCGGCACCGCCTGGGACCAGCCGAACGCCGTCTTCCGGAACCGGGGGGACGGGACGTTCGAGGAGATCAGCGCCTCGGCGGGGCCCGGGCTGCAGGTGGTGCACTCGAGCCGCGGTGCCGCCGTGCTGGACCTGGAGAACGACGGGGACCCGGATCTCTTCGTGGCGAACATGGACCTCCCGCCGACCCTCCTCCGGAATGACCGGAACCCGGGCGTGTCCTGGCTCGGCGTGATCCTCCGGGGGCAGCCCGCGAACCGGGACGCCGTCGGCGCCCGGATCCGCCTGGGGGACGATGCCGGGCCGCAGATCCGGGAGGTCCATGCCGGTTCCAGCTACCTGTCCAGGGAGGACCTTCGCCAGACCTTCGGTCTGGGTGCGGCACGAACGCCGCGGGAGATCGAGGTGCGGTGGCCGCGGGGTGGGCGCTCCCGCTACCGTGGGCTCCCGCCGGATCGCTACTATGTCGTGATCGAGCCGGCGCCCTGAATGCCGGGACGTCCCGGCAAGGCGGCCCGGGTTCGTGTAGGCTGCCGGAACGCCGCCCGGCCTCGGGCCGGGTGCTCGCGCCGGGCGGTCCCGGCGAACCGCCGTCCCCCCGTCCGGCCGGGTGGGGCCCGACGGCTTGGTCTACGGCCGGTCCGGAACGTGGAGAGACGATGGGAAACGCGCAGCGAAGCCAGGGGCCGGGGCGGGGCAGCGACCGGCTGGCGATCGCCACGCTGGTGGGCGTGGTGGGCGTCCTGATGATCTCGTTCGCGAACTGGCGGGAGATCGACCGGATCCAGGAGACGGTCAATGGCCGGCTGTCCCAGATCGAGACCCGGCTGGGGGAGGTGGCCGCGCGGCCGGTGGCGCCGCGCCAGGCGCAGCGCCCGTCCCGTGGGCCCGACCCCGCCCGGATCTATTCCGTCCGGACGGGGGATGCGCCCTCCCGCGGCCCGGCATCCGCACCGGTGGTCATCGCGGAGTTCTCCGACTTCCAGTGACCGTTCTGTTCGAGGGTCGGTCCGACCCTCAAGCGGATCGAGGAGGTCTACGGCGACCGCGTCCGGATTGCCTGGAAGCACCTTCCGCTCGACATGCACAAGAACGCGGCGGGCGCCCACCTGGCGGCGGTCGCCGCCCAGAAGCAGGGGAAGTTCTGGGAGTACCACGACAAGCTGTTCGCCAACCAGCGGGCGCTACAGCTCGACGATCTCAAGCAGTATGCCGGGGAACTGGGACTGGACATGGATCGGTTCGAGGCGGACCTGCTGGACCTCGAGAACAAGAAGATCATCGACGCGGACAAGGCGGAGGCGAGCTCCATGGGCGTGACCGGCACGCCGGGGTTCTTCATCAACGGACGGTTCCTGCGAGGCGCCAAGCCGTTCGAGGAGTTCGCCAAGCTCATCAACGAGGAGCTCGCCAAGAAGGGCCAGCCGATCCCGGCGGAGGTCCGCGGCATGTGACGCTTTGCCCCGGCGCGGCCCCGGACCGGGCAAGCCGCCCCCAGGGCTCCCGAGATCGCTACCGGCGTTCCGATCCGTCCGTCCCGCGGGCACCGGCCAGGGCCCGCTCCATCCGTCGGTCCGGCACCAGCAAGAGGATCGCCACCGCGAGATGGACGGCGCACGCCGCGATGGACGCGGACGCACGGCCCGGTTGCGCCGGCCGCGGAACTTGGCTAGCCTGCCACGGTTCCATGGAGAAGCTCTCGATGCCGAAGCGCAGCCTGCTTGCCATCGCCGTGCTCCTGCTGCTCGCCGTCCCGGTGGAGGCGCAGGTCCTGGACCGGACCCGGGTCTGGTTTCCCAACGTCGGGGTCGGTTACGCCGCCTCCACGGGCATCGTGGACGAGCTGTTCACCTCCGGCCCCAGCATCTCCGGGGGGATCGCGTACGAGCCGCGTCGCGTGAAGGTGGTGGGCGCCTGGGTCGGTGCCGACTACAACGGCTATTCCGTCAGCCAGCGGGAGCTCGATTCGCTCGGCGTGGCGAACGGCGATCTCCGGGTGTGGTCGGCGGCGGGCGGCCTCCGGCTCGCGACCCACGGGAAGGTCGGGTTCTTCGCCACCCTGGGCGTGGGATGGTACTGGAGGCAGGTCGATCTGCTGAACCCCACGGGACTCGACCTTGCGCTGGCGTGCAATCCCTGGTGGGATTTCTGCGCCCCGGTGGGTGTGGTGGTCAGCCAGAACATCGTCGGCTCCTCCACCAGCAGCGGGATCGGCTACAACGCCGGGCTTGGGCTGAGCTTCCGGCTCCCCAGCGGCTCCGAGATCTACCTGGAGGCGAAGTACCACTATGTCCCGGTGGACGTGGAGCCGATCGAGATGCTCCCCTTCGTCATCGGCTACCGCTGGGGGTCGTAGTTCACTCGCCGCCCTCGGAGGTCCCCCGGGCAGTACGCACGATGAGCACCGAGCATTGCGCATGGCTCGCGACCGCGTGGGAGACCGACCCGAGCCACATCCGCTTCCAGCCCTGGTAGCCGTGGGAGCCGACCACGATGAGGTCCGCGCCCAAGCGATCGGCCGCCTCGAGGATCACCTCCTTGGCCAGGCCCCGGGAGACCTCCTGCAGGATGTCGACCCCGGGAGCGCAGGCACCACGCAGCCGCTCCGAGGCCCGCGCCGTCAGCTGCTCGGCGCGCTGCTTGCCGGTCTTCTCCAGGGTCTCGTAGAAGCCCTGGGGGGGGGCCCAGGTCTCGGTCATGGCCATGAGGCGTGCCGGTTCGTAGGCGGAGAACACGAGGATCTTCGTCCCCGCGGGCCATTGCCGCGCGGCCACGTTCTCGACCGCCGCGTCGCTGCACGTGGAGCCATCCACCGCCAGGAGGACCCTCACGGTTCACCTCCCCGGCCCCGGAGGGCCGTCGTCTGCATCCATCGTCGGGTCACTGGATCACGAAGTCGACGAGGATGGTGTAGTAGACGTCCACCGGACGTCCGTCCTGGACCCCCGGCTTGTAGCGCCACTGGCGCACCGCGTCCATCGCCGCCTGCTCGAACCCCAGGTTCGCTGCGGGGGAGCGTAGCACCCTGAGGTTGCCGACCGTTCCGTCCTTCCGGACCACCGCTTCCAGGATCACGTTCCCGGAGACCTTCGCGACGCGGGCCAGCTCCGGGTATCGGGGCAGCACCTTGGTGCTCTCGATCAGGACCGGGTAGGTGACGCCGCCGAAGCCGGCGCGCAGTGGCGCGTCCGCCAGCGGTGGCGGTTCGGGCGCGCCGATCACGACCTGCACGTCCGGTGGGATCTCGATGGGCTCGGGCTCAGGGAGAGGCTCCTGGATGGGCTCCGGCTCCTCGGGGGTCGGGTCCGGCCAGGGGATCCGCCGAGCGGCCAGCTCCCGCTGCGGCGCGGTGCGGCGCACCGCCGGCCGCTCCGGCGGTGGCGGCACCCACCGACTCACGTACACGATCTTCTCGGGTTTCGGTGCCTCCGTCCGGACGGTGCGGAATGACGGGAACGTGACGGTGATGAGCAGCAGGTGGAGCAAGAGCGCGGCGAGCAAAGCGATCCGCGCTTCCTTCCCTTCCTGATCGGTCCGGCTTCCGGAGAGGCTGCCGATCGACTCCACCGGCACGCTGCGGCAGGTCTCCCGGCGCGCGCCCTCCCGGTCGCGGTGCCGGCGGGCGTTCCTGCGTCTCGCGGGGATTGTCATGGCCCACCTCCGTGGCGGGCGACCTCTCTCCTCGATCGGGATCCGTGCAAGGGGCGGGCCACGGACACGCGATCGGTACCCATATCTATTCTACTGCAATGAAACCCTTTGTGCTGCCCCGGGACGGGCCCTCCGTCGGTCCCGGTGCGCCGGTTCACCCCGTCCTGGGGACTGTGGCCCAGGCTCCGCTCCGGCCGAACCAGGCATAATGTCCGCGTGCACCTGGCCGCCGGGTGGATCCGCCCGCCCGGCCGGAGGTTGAAGGAGCCCGAGCCGTGACCGCTGCGAGCCGACCCCGCCTGACGCCGGACCTGTTCCGCCTGCCGCTCGAGAAGATCCGCGCCGGTTACAAGAGCGACACGTACTTCAACCGGACCCGCGGCATCCTTGCCCGCGAGGGGAAGCCGCATCCGGTCACCGTCCAGCTGTTCCAGAAGGAGGAAGGCGCCACGGTCTGCGGGGTCGACCACGTGCTGGCGCTTCTCCATGCGGGAACGGGCCGGTACCGCGACGCGCGGCGCGCGGAGGAGCTGTTCGAGGAGTACCTGCGGCTCGAGCAGCAGGCCTACCGCCTGTGGCTGAATCTGGCGCGCTGCAACTACCGGGACTACGAGCAGGTGGATGCCCGCCGATTCGAGGTCTCCGCCGAGCTGGCGCGGCTGTGGGAGAGCGGATTCGTGGATCTGGAGGTGCGCTCGCTGCAGGACGGCGAGCGGGCCGCGGCCTACGAACCGGTGGTCGAGATTCGTGGCGATCTCGGGACCTTCGCGCACCTCGAGACGCTGCTCGTCGGAGCGCTCACGGACGGGACGATGATCGCCACGAACACGGCCCGGGTCGTGGAGGCCGCGGCGGGGAAGCCCGTACTGATGTTCGGGGCAAGGCACCAGGGGCACGAGAGCCAGGCGGGCTCGGGGTATGCGGCCTGGATCGGCGGGGCACGGAACGTCTCGACCGACGAGCAGGGGGAGTGGTGGGGAAGCCGCGGTATCGGCACGATCCCGCACGCGCTGATCGCCGCCCTGGACGGGGACACCGTCCGGGCGACGGTCGCGTTCGCGGAGACCTTCCCGGATCTCCCCACGGTGAGCCTCGTGGATTTCGACAACGACTCCGTCGGGACCTCCCTGGAGGTGGCCCGGGCCCTGGGGAGGCGGCTGTGGGGGGTCCGGCTGGACACCGCCGCGGACATGATCGACGAGAGCGTGTTCCGTGCGGTCCGCGAGCGCGCGGAGGCCGCCCGGGGGGAGACCACCGGCGTGACCGCGCGCCTCGTCCGGGCGGTGCGGGACGCCCTCGACGCGGAGGGGTTCGACGCCGTACGGATCGTCGTGTCCGGCGGCATGACGGTGGCGAAGATCCGCGGCTTCGAGTCGGAGGGCCTTCCGGTGGCCGCGTACGGCGTGGGGAGCGAGCTCTACGATCGTGCCGGTGGGCGATTCGAGTACACCGAGGACGTGGTCCTTCCGGTGGCCAAGCAGGGACGCCGCTACATCGAGTCGGGCCGCCTGCAGCGGCAGGACCTCGCGCGGCTGGCGGCGGCCGCCGCGTCCCTCGCGCCGTGAAGGCGTTTGACACGGGCGCCGGCCCGCAGGGATACTCCCGTCTGAAGAGGCCCTGCCACGAGGAGGAACGGTGGATGCGTGAACAAACGAGCCGCACGGCGGCCCTGCTGGCAACGGCGCTCCTCGCCACCGCCGCCATCGCGCTGGAGGTGGGGGATGTGGCACCGGACTTCGAGCTCCCCGGATCCGACGGGGAGACCTACCGCCTGGAGGATTACCGCGGGAAAAGCGCGGTGGTGATCGCCTGGTTCCCGAAGGCCTTCACCGGTGGGTGAACCGCCGAATGCACCTCGCTCCGGGAGAGCGGGGACGCGCTCCGGAAGTTCCAGGTCGCGTACTTCGCGGCCAGCTGTGATGATGCCGAGACGAACCGGAAGTTCGCCGAGTCGCTGGACCTGGACTACCCGATCCTGAGCGATCCCGGGCTGGAGGTCGCCCGGGCCTACGGCGTCCTCTCCGGCGATTCCCGGTACCCCGCCCGGCACACGGTCTACATCGGCAGGGACGGGACGATCCTTCACGTGGACCGGGACGTCAGTCCACGCTCGGCGGGGGAGGACGTCGCGGCACGCCTGCGGGAGCTGGGGATCCCGGCGCGCGAATGAGCGGCGCCGTCAACGGCGGATGTAGCTCTCCGCCTCCTCGGAGGACATCGCGTCCGTGGTGAATCGGTCGTACGGACCGTAGTCCCGCAGGGTCTCCACGACGTCCCGCATTGCCGTCAGGCTGGCCTTGAGCAGCCCCGGTCCCAGGCTGAGGCGGCTGATCCCCGCGCGCTCGAGCTCGCGCATCGGTGCCGTCCCGGCCCGCGCGTAGGCGTTCAGATGCGCGCCCCCGCAGGCCTCCC
>JASFRI010000079.1:0-12877 GCA_050115015.1 Acidobacteriota bacterium | reverse complement strand
AGCCACCTGCACTGGGACCTGCGCCTGGAGATGAACGGCGTCCTGGAGTCCTGGGCGGTCCCCAAGGGGCCCTCCCTGGACCCCGCCGAGAAGCGCCTGGCGATGAAGGTGGAGGACCACCCCGTGGAGTACGCCGACTTCGAGGGGGTCATCCCGAAGGACAACTACGGCGCCGGGGCGATGGTGATCTGGGACCGGGGGATGTGGGTGCCGGTGCCGGGAAAGAAGCACGGGCTGGAGCATGGCAAGCTGCTGTTCGAGCTGCGAGGCTACAAGATGCGTGGGCTGTGGACCCTGGTGAAGACGAGGGGGGGGCCGAAGCACTGGCTGCTGATCAAGAAGACGGACGCCCATGCGGATCCCGGCGGCGTCCGTCCGGTGCCCGAGGGGTCGATCCTCTCCGGGCTGACCGTCGAGGAGCTCGGCGAGGGACGGGACCCGGCCCGGGAGGTCCGGGCCGCCCTGAAGCGGAGCCGGGCGCCGCGACGGGCCGTCCGCGCCGAGGAGATCGGCCTGATGCTGGCCCGGCCCCACGGCGAGCCGTTTCGCCGCGACGGCTGGATCTTCGAGCTCAAGTACGACGGGTTCCGGCTGCTGGCCGGCCGCGAGGACGGCGAGGGCCGGCTGCGCTACCGGAAGGGGGGGAATGCCACCGCCACCTTCCCGGAGATCGCCCGCGCCCTGACCGCGCTCCCCTACCCGGACCTGGTCCTCGACGGCGAGCTGGTGGTCCTCGACCCGGAGGGGAAGCCCAGCTTCCAGCGACTGCAGGGGCGCTTCCGGCTCTCCCGGCGCGCCGACATCGAGCGGGCGGCGGTCCGGCAGCCGGTGACCTACTTCGCCTTCGACCTGCTCGCCTTCGACGGTCACGACCTGCGGCCGCTCCCCCTCCGCGAGCGCAAGGAGCTGCTTGAGCGCATCCTGCCGGCGGTGGGGCCGATCCGCTACGCGGACCACATCGAGGTGGAGGGAGAGCGGATGTACGAGGGGGTGCGCCGGATGCGGCTGGAGGGGATCGTCGCCAAGCGGGCCGATGCCCCCTACGCCAGCGGACGCTCCGGGGACTGGCTGAAGATCCGCCTGGACCGGGTCGAGGACTTCGTGATCGTCGGCTTCACAGCCCCGAAGCGCGGCCGGGCCGGGCTCGGCGCCCTGCACCTGGGCATCCACGAGGGGGAGGAGCTGCTCTACGCCGGCCGGGTCGGGACCGGCTTCCGGGACGAGGACCTGAAGGCGCTGCGCGCCGCGCTCGAGGCGGAGCGCCGGGCGGAGCCCGCCTGCCGGGGCGCGATGCCCGCGGGGTCCGGGCACACATGGGTGGAGCCGCGGCAGGTCTGCGAGGTGCGCTACAAGGAGTGGACCCACGAGGGCCAGCTCCGCCATCCGGTCTTCCTGCGGCTGCGCGACGACAAGGCGCCGGAGGAGTGCGTGCGCCGGGACGGCCCCCGGGAGGTGCTCGAGCCGGTGCCCGTCGAGGACGCCGCCCGGGAGGTCGCCTTCACGAACCGGGACAAGGTCTTCTGGCCCGACGACGGCTACACGAAGGGGGATCTGATCGAGTTCTACCGCTCCGTGTCCGGCTGGCTGCTCCCCTACCTGGCCGACCGTCCGGTGGTCCTCACCCGCTACCCGGACGGCATCGACGGGAAGATGTTCTTCCAGAAGGACGCCCCGGACTTCGTGCCGGAGTGGATCCGCACGGAGCGGATGTGGAGCGAGCACGCCGAGCGGGAGATCCACTACTTCATCGCCGACGACGAGGAGACGCTCCTCTACCTGGCGAACCTCGGCACCATCCCGCTGCACATCTGGTCGAGCCGGGTCGCGACGCTCCAGAAGCCCGACTGGACGATCCTGGACCTGGACCCGAAGGGCGCCCCCTTCGCCGACGTGGTGGCCGTCGCCCGCGCCATCAAGAAGCTCTGCGACGAGATCGAGCTGGACTGCTTCGTGAAGACCAGCGGTTCGACGGGGCTGCACGTGCTGATCCCCCTCGGCCGGCTCTGCACGTACGAGCAGTCCCGCTCCCTGGCGGGGCTGCTGGCCCGGGTCGTGGCCGCGGAGCTGCCGGGCAAGGCGACCGTGGCCCGCACCCTTGCCGCCCGCAAGGGCCGGGTGTACGTGGACTACCTTCAGAACGGCCACGGCCGGCTGCTGGTGTCCCCCTACAGCGTCCGTCCCCTGCCGGGGGCGCCGGTCTCCACGCCACTGCGCTGGCGGGAGGTGAACCGGAAGCTCGACATCGCGAAGTTCACGATCCGCACCCTGCCGAGGCGGCTGGCCCGGATGCGCGCCGACCCGGTGCTGCCGGTGCTGGACGCGGTGCCGGACCTGCCCCACGCGCTGGAGCAGCTCGACCGGCGGCTGCAGGCGGTGAAGGCCCGGCGGCAGGTCTAGCGAGCCTTCCGTCGGGCCGTCTCATGGCGCAGGGACCCGCCGCTCGTTGCGGAACCACTCCGCGAGGTCCGGCCGCCCGAGGCGCCAGACCAGCCCGACCGGAGCCTGCCCGCGCACCCTGAGACGGTCGCCGTGCTCCCCGCGCAGGTGATGGAAGGCGCAGAGGCAGACCAGGTTGCCGTCCTCGTCGGAGCCGCCCTGCGACTGGTAGTCCACGTGGTGCACCTGCAGGTTGCCGCGAGAGGAGCAGCCGGGGGCCATGCAGCGCCAGCCGTCCCGTGCATAGATCCGGTCCCGCCGCCGCGGCGGCGAGGCGTCCCAGGTCAGGACGAACTCCTCGACCAGCGCCAGGAAGCCGACCCAGGACGGCACCCGCCGGGAGCGGACGGAAGACATCCGGGCCGCCCGCATGGAGGGCAGGGGTGTGGGGTCGGGCCAGGGCGCATCCCAGGGCACCTCGCCGGCCCGCTGCTCCAGCAGCGCCCGCGCCGCGCCGACCGCGCCGCACAGCTCGCCGGCCAGGCGCGCGGGGAGGCGGAAGCGGAGGAAAACATCCGGGGCGGGCTCCGCGGCGGCCTGCAATCCCGCCCGTAGCACCCGGCGGCGGGTGGTGCCGGCGGAGCGCTGCAGGGAGCGGTGCCACGCGGCGTCGTCCAGGGGCTCGACGCGACCCGGCTCGCGCAGCAGCGCCCGGGCCTCGTCGCGCAGCCGCTTGACGGTGGCCTCTCGGGCGCGGGCGATCCAGTCGCCCTCACACGCCGCCGCTCCCGCCAGGCCGTCCAGGATGCGCGCGGTCGTCCGGGCGGCCTCGTAGGCCACGCGGCCGTCCTCGTACGCCTCGCGCAGGCGCGGGTGCCGCCGGAGCGTCCGGGCCAGCCGTGCGCGATCCTCCGCGGCGGTGCGCGAGAGGCCGAGGCGCTGCTCGGCGTAGTGACCCAGGGAGGCGAAGCGCAGCCGGGACCAGGCGCCGCGGTCGGCCATCTCGGCCAGCAATTGGCCGAGCCGCCGCCCGATGGCGTCCTCGAGACGGAGCAGCTCCCGGACCTGGGCATCGAGGGCAGCGGCCCCGCCGCTGCCGGCGACCGCCTCCAGCTCTGCGAGGCGGTCCAGCTCCACGCCGGCGAGCGCAAAGGCCCAGGAGGGGTCGGCGTCGTCGGGAAGGTGGCTCCAGCGGTCCGTGGATCGTGCCAGCGCCCCCTCGACGACCGAGCGTTGCATCCCCTGCCGCAGCGGCCGCCGGTCCACGTCCGGGGAAAGCCCGGCGCCGCGCGCCTCGCCGACCAGCGACGAGAGGAACGCGGTCACCGTGCCGGGCCCGCCCTCCACCGATCGAAAAAGCTCGAGGGCCTCGTCGAAGGCGACCTTCACCGGCGCGGGAGCGAGGAAGCGCACGAGCACCCCGGGCTCGTCGTCGGGGGAGGCCTCCCGGTGCAGATTCGAAGCAGGTGAGGTCGAGGGGATCGCCATCTCCGGCGCGTCCTTCGCCCGGAACTCCCGCGCGGGCGGAGGGGGCTGCCAAGCAGCCGGAGGCAATGCCGGTCCCTCGTTCTGCGAACGGTCCATCGTCACAACCCCGTCGCGGTGCGGGTCGAGGGGACCGCCCGCGGGTCCCGGTTCGCAGGACCGCTCGACCGCGCTCGTCGTGGATCGCGAGACACCTTCACCGCGGGGCGAGGCCCGGATCGGTGGCGAACGGCATTCAATCCGCGAGGCATCCTCGGCGTCCGCGCCCATCCCGGCCTGCGGGACCTGCGTGCTCTCGGGCCCTGGCCGCTCCCGCCGGAGGGGCGCCTTCCCGCGGGCCGCTTCGTGCCCCGGCGGCCAGACCGACCCGGCGTCGCGGGCCTCCCGGATCTCGCCGCGCAGCTCGCGCACGGTCCGTGCGCGGGCCCGGGCGATCCAGGCGGGGAGCGACTCCGGGGAGGCAATCCCGCCGACGAGGCCTGCGGCGACCCGGCCGAGGGGCGCCCCGCCATCGCCGCCGGACAACGCGTTGCCCAGGTTCGGCAGCGCCGCGACCGCCCGGCCCAGAGCCGCCAATTCCCGGGCCCAGCGTCCGCTGCGGCCGAAGCGCTCGCGGGCATGGTCCCGGAGCCGTGCGTGACCGAACGCGCTCCACCCGCGGCAGGCGGTGAACGCAGCAAGAGCCTTCCCGAGGGCGAGGGAGATGCGCTCCCCGGCCGCCCGGAGCGAGACCGCGAGCGCATCGGCGCGCAGCAGGGGTTCCGTCGTGGGGCGAGGCGTCGCGAGCCCGAGCCGCTCTCTGGCCGTCCCCGGGATGGCCGACGATGCTCCCGACCGTGCCCCTCGCTCTGCCGGCGCGGGGACAAGGGTGGGCTGCCGCTCCGCTTCCCGGTGTGCGGAAGGGCCCGCCCGGTGGCCGGCCTCCGTGGCGGGACCGGGCGGCAGGGCGGTCGTCTCCCCCGTCCCGTAGGACGGCGGATCCGGCTCGTGGCAGCCGGTGGAGATCGCGGCGTTTCCGTTCGGTGATATTCGCATTATTTTCGCTTCATTATTCGGCATCAAAGCGCGAAAGTCAAACGAAAATGTGCGGCGGACGGTAACCGGAGGCCACCCACAAGAGCATCTCACCGGGCCGCGACCCGGCCGCGATTCATCGCGAGCCATGCGGTTGACACGCTGTTCCCGACCTCGTAGCGTTCTCGTGCCTGCCACCGGGATAGCATTCCCTTTCGCCCTGCCCACGAAGGTGATGCGGTTCGCACAGCGGCCACAGTCCGCATCCGACGGAGGCATCCCATGCATCCGCGACGGGTTCCGGGTCCCCCCGTGGCACACGCCCCGTCGCATCGCCCCGCCACACACCGACCTGACCGGGAGGAGCCATGTCCATTGCCGCCCGTGCCCTGCTAGCCGTGGTGCTGATGATCGGGTTCTACCTGCTGGCCGTGGGGATCGCCGGAGTCCTTCTCTACCTTCCCTACGCGGAGGTCGTCTACGCGAACAAGGTCCATGCCCGCCTCGTGCTCTTCTGCCTGGTGGGCGCGGGCGTCATCCTCTGGTCCATCGTGCCCCGGCCGGACCGATTCGCACCGCCGGGACCAAGGCTGGAGCCCGCGGAACAGCCGAAGCTCTTCGAGCGTCTGGACGCCGTCGCCCAGGCCACCCGGCAGCAGATGCCTGTGGAGGTCTATCTCGTCCCCGACGTCAACGCGTGGGTGAGCCAGCGCGGCGGCGTGATGGGGTTCGGCAGCCGCCGTGTGATGGGCCTGGGGCTGCCCTTGCTGCAGACGCTGACCGTGCAGGAGATGGAAGCGGTCCTGGCGCACGAGTTCGGCCACTTCCATGGCGGCGACACGAAGCTAGGGCCCTGGGTGTACAAGACACGTGCGGCCATCGGGAGGACGCTCCAGAACCTGTCCCAGCACAGCACGATCCTGTCGAAGCCCTTCCAGTGGTACGGCAACCTGTTCCTGCGCATCACGATGGCGGTGTCACGAAACCAGGAGCTGGCCGCGGATCGGCTTGCAGCGGGGCAGTTCGGACCATCGCCCCTGGCCACGGGCCTGCTGACGATCGCCGGCGCCGCCATGGCCTACGACGCCTACTGGAGAAACGAGGCCATCCCCGTGCTGAGCTCGGGACTCGTCCCCCCGCTCGCCGCCGGCTTCGGCCGGTTCCTCGCGGCGTCATCCATCGCGGGTGCCGTCTCGGAGGGCATCCGGCAGGAGATGGCCGGAGGCAAGCACAACCCGTACGAGACGCATCCCCCGCTCCCCGAACGCCTGGCGGCGCTGGGGGTGGACCCGGCCGGCCTCCCCCGCTCCGGTCCGCCGGCGATCACGCTCCTGGAGCACCTGCCGCGGCTGGAGCGGGAGCTGCTCACCTGGTTCGCCGAGAAGCAGGTCATCGGCTCGCTGCAGTCGGTGGAGTGGGACGCGGTCGGCGAGAAGCTCTATCTCCCCGCATGGCGCCGGTTGCGGATCAAGCACGCCGACCTCCTTTCCGGCGCCACGATCGCCTCGGTGCCCGAGCTGCTCCCGCGCCTGGCCTCACAGCCGGAGGCGCTGTCGCGGGAGGGTGACCCGGCGATCCCGGGGACCGATGCCACGCGCCGGGCCTCCCAGGTGCTCGGCGGAGTCATGGTGGCGGCCCTTGTGGATCACGGCTGGACCCTGACCGCCGGCCCAGGGGAACCGATCTCGGTGCAGCGGGGCGATCGGGAGATGGAGCCATTCGCGGAGACCGCGCAGCTCGCGGAGGGGAGCCTGGACCGGGAAGGGTGGCGCCATCGATGTGATCAATACGGGATCGGCAACATCCCGCTGGACGGCTCCGACGACGCGTTATCCGAGCGGGACTCATCGGACCGCGGTGCCTGACCGCACGTTGCTCGTGAGCGCAAGAATACGGGGACAGCTTCCTCCGCTCATTCAGGAAGACAAACCCGTGGATCCGAGCAGGACCGCCGCTGAAGCCCGGATGGTGACCGGTCAGGTCCAGCGTTTGTCTTCAGGCCAGAAAAACGTTGAACGCCCGGGACCAGTCGGGACGGCGGCCCGCCCTCTGCAGTCACGGGCAGGAGGTGCTGCCAAATGAGGGATTTGCTCCAGGTGTCGCTCATGCTTGCGCTGCTCGTCGCGCTTCTCTGGTACCTGCGGCATCGGCAAAAGGAACTCCATGCCGCTTCGTGGCGCTCGCCTACACCGTGGGACATGGGAGCGGGAGCGAACAAGCGGCTCGCCGGAGTACGTGGATGGCTTCTCTTCTTCTGCGTCGTCCTGGTGTTCTTGTATCCGATCTACCTGCTCTGGTTGAACCGCCAGACCATGAACTTGGGGCGGGTCCTCGGAGAATCGACACGCATCCACGGGATCATGCTGCTCCTGTCCGTGGTGAACATCGCCGTTCTGATCGGTAGCATCACGGCCGGGATCAGATTGTGGCGCCGCAGACCAAAAGCGGTTCAGAGTGCCAGGGTGATGATCGTCGTGGCGTGGCTTCAAACGCTGCTCAATGGCGCCCTCCCTCTCGCCGCGAACTTGCCCACAGAGGTCAGTCGCATACTGCTCCGCCATCTGGCCTGGGGGATATTGAAGAGCTCAGTGTATTGCGCTCTATTCTGGCTGTACCTGGCCCGGTCGAAGCGCGTTGCCGCGACGTTCCGCAACGCCCCGGAGACCAAGTAGGTGGTCAAGTGCGGGGTCGGAAGGCGCAGTCCCGGCCATACATCTTCCCTTGGTGAGCGAAAGGCCCCCGTTTCCGTCGAAGGGTCGGACCTCGGGAAGTCGTTGACGAAAAGGCACTTCCGCAGAAACACCCCCTCCTCTGGGGCCTTAGAAGGCCCATCTTGACCCTGAACTGGGGACTCTAACGGAAATGGCCCGGGAGGACCGGATGCTCAGCCCGCATTATTCATGAGGGGGTCGCCGGTCTCGATTCGGGCACCAGTCCGGAAGACCTGCGGAAACCGACGAAGAACCAGAGGCTGCAGGTTGTCAGAGGCGCCTCGGGAATGGCCGACCAAGGCGGACGGCCGCAGGCGGGTGAGGGACCCGTCAAGGCCGGCCAACGCAGGTCGGGCGTTCCCGAGGAGTCTCTGGGGCCTGCCCCTCGTGAATAATGCGGGTTAGACGGCCTGTTTTGACGCCAGAATGGGGCGTCTAAGCCCTATTTGAGCCCCTTTTTTCTCCGTATCCACCGCCTTGGCAGCAGTTTCTGACGGTCCGACCCGGATCAGCCATCAGCGACCCGGATCAGCCGGATCAGCTCTGACGGTCCGACCCGGATCCATCAGAGGGGGAACCAGCGGGGGTACTCGATGGCGGGGCAGCGGTTCATCACGACCAGGAGGCCGGCGGCCTCGGCGCGGGCCGCCGCAGCCTCGTCGATGACGCCGAGCTGCATCCAGATCGCCTTGGCGCCGGCGGCGATGGCCTCGTCCACGTGGGGGCCGACGGCCGCGGACCGCCGGAAGAGGTCGACGACCTCGACGCGCTCCTCCGCCGGGATCGAGGCCAGGTCCGGATAGCAGCGGAGCTCGAGGCAGCGATCGACCTCGGGGTTCACCGGGACCACGCGGTAGCCGCGGGAGATGAGGAAGCGGGCCACGCCGTGGCTGGGCCGCGCCGGGCTCGGGGAGCATCCCACGACGGCGAAGGACCGGAAGGTCTCGAGGATCTGCCGGGCGGTCCCGGCGTCGAACCAGTCGCTCACGGGAACAACCTCCTCCGGAGGAAACCGACCCCCGGCGACGGTGTCTGAACCCCTGGAGCGGGCGCCCGGCCGGCGGTTGCGGTGCCGGGGGCGCTTGTGCTTCGCTCTAGAAGTGGCTCCTAGACCTGTTTCGCCGTCCCGAGAGCGTGCGAGCAGCGCCCGTCGTGGCACCACGACGAGTGCGATGCCCCATGCCCCCTTCTCGGGGCCGGTGCATCGGGGAGGAGCGGGAACGAATACGGGCCGCTCCGCAGCCGTTCGACCCCCGAACACGGGACAGGACCCGGAAGAGACGATGAAACCGCTCCCGGGGGAGCATCGAGTGAACCGGCACACCACCGATTCCCGGCGGACGGCTGCATCCGCCGGAAGGCGAGTCTAGAACGGATGAGCCGCGAACGAAAGAAGCGATCGAGATTCCCGCTCCTGGAGCTGATCTGCCTCTCGCTGATCGCGACGGGCCTTCCCGCCGCCGTCGAGGGCCTCCCGGACTACGATCTGCTTGGGACCGAGGACAACCCGAACCTCTATCAGCGGCTCTTCCGGTCCGAGTTCGCCTGCCTGGGCGAGGTGGTGGAGATCGGGCAGTACGCCACGTTCGAGGCGACGGAGACCTACGCGGGGGCGATCGACGGATCGCGCTTCCAGATCGTCTACCGGGGAATGTCCTGGGGCCGGCGGGTCACCGGTCTGAACCCCATCAAGTTCAAGGTCGGCGACCGCTTCCTGCTTTTCCTGCGCTACTACCGGGAGCACGAGCGGCCGGTGCGGCCGGACCTGTTCGAGCTGTTGGACGGGGCCTGGGGCCAGATCCCGCTGCGAGGGGAGGGGGAGAAAGCGCTGGTGGAGGGAATGAGATTGCTGATCGGCGCCGCGACCCGCCCCAGCCCCGGCGAGCGCGACGCGGTGCTCCTCGGCCTGATCGGCAGCCCGAACCCCTACGCCGCCGGGGCGGCGATGACGCAGGTGCTGGTGGAGGGCCTCGCGGGGATCGAGCAGATCCCGGTCCTGCTCTCACAGATGGACGGCGGCGTGGCGCCCCTGAAGCTCGGCGCCCTGCGCATCCTGCGAAAGATGGGCCCCACGCTCCCCGACACGTTCGACGCGACCACCCTCGCGGAGGCGATCTTCCTGCGGGTCGGGTGGGGAGGGGAGGACCCCGTCGAGGTGCGGCGGACGGCGGTGGACGCGCTCGGCACGCTCGGCGTGGACGCCCTGGAGCAGGTCCGGGAGGTCTCCCGGGTCGACGCCGATCAGTCCGTCCGCTACGACGCCGCGGTCTGGGTCCTGGAGCAGGAGGGTTGACCTGCTCTCCGGGGCCTCTCGACCCCACATGTAGCATCCCGTGTCATGAAAGACACAAAACGCTAGATGCCTGATTTTTCATAGATTTTCGCCTTGACATCCGCCCGGATCCGGGGGTAGTATCCGGTGGTCGTACGTGGACTAGAGTGGCTTTTTGTCCCTATCCGAAGCCGGCCTGGTCCTTCTCCTGAGGCCCGCGGATGCTCCTCGGCAACTCACCGGCGAAGATCGACGAGAAGGGACGGATCAAGGTCCCCACGTCGTTCCGCGCGCCCCTCGAGCAGCAGTACGGCCGGGACTTCTTCATCACCAGCACCAACGGCCGCTTCGTCCGACTCTACCCGCTTCCGGTCTGGGTGTCGATCCTGGAGAAGCTGTCCCGGGTGTCCTCGTTCAACCCGGCGGCCTCCCGCTTTCTCGATGCGGTGAACTTCTTCGGCTCCCAGGGGACGATGGACCGGCAGGGGCGCCTGCTGATCCAGCCGCTGCTGCGGGAGCGGGCGGCGATGGCGGGCGAGGTCGCGGTCCTCGGGAACCAGGACCATCTCGACGTCTGGAATCGCGAGCTGTTCGAGCGGAAGCTCGACCAGGAGCCGGTCACGGAGGAGGACCTGCGGGAGCTCGCCACGCTGCTATGACCGCTGGCGACGGCCCCGGGCCGAGCCCGGGCCACGTGCCGGTGATGCTTTCGGAAACCCTGCGGTTGCTGGACCCGCCGGAGGGCGGCGTGGTCGTCGACGCCACCCTCGGCGCGGGGGGACATGCGGCGGCCATCCTCGAGGCGATCGGGCCAACGGGGCGGTTGATCGGGATCGACCGGGACCCCGTGGCGCTCGAGGAGGGTCGGCGGCGGCTCGGCGTCGATCCCCGCATCAGCCGGGTCCACGGGGACTACCGGGATCTGCCGCGCATCCTGGCC
The DNA here is from genome assembly GCA_050115015.1 of Acidobacteriota bacterium. Classification (GTDB taxonomy): domain Bacteria; phylum Acidobacteriota; class Polarisedimenticolia; order CBDVAL01; family CBDVAL01; genus JASFRI01. The sequence goes on along the minus strand of JASFRI010000079.1, from coordinate 2,079 downwards.
GAGCAGGGGGTCGGGCCGCTGGACGGGGTGCTGGCGGATCTGGGTATCTCCTCGATGCAGCTCGACGCACCGGGGAGAGGGTTCAGCTTTTCTCGGGACGAGGCTCTGGACATGCGGATGGACCGGACCAGCGGGATCACCGCCGCCGACTGGCTCGCGGGGCAGGACGAGCCGTCGCTCCGCCGCGTGCTGCGGGAGTTCGGCGAGGAGCCCCGTGCCGGCCGCATCGCCCGTGCGCTGGTCCGCCGGCGCGATCGGATCGGAGCGCTGCGCACCACCGGCGAGCTGGCGGAGACCGTCCGTGCCGCGATCCCCGCGCGACGTCCCACGAGGATCGACCCCGCAACGCGTACGTTCCAGGCGATCCGCATCGCGGTGAACGACGAGCTCCGCGATCTCGAGCAGTTCGTGGAGGACGCGGTGGACGCGCTCCGGCCCGGGGGCCGCCTCGCCGTCATCAGCTTCCACTCCCTCGAGGATCGCCCGGTGAAGCGGGCCCTGCGGCGCCTGGCCGGCGAGTGCCGCTGTCCGCCGGATCTGCCCGCCTGTGCCTGCGGCCGCGTCGAGAAGATCCGCCCCCTCACCCGCCGGCCGCTGCGCCCCTCCGAGGAGGAGGTCGCCCGGAACCCGCGAGCCCGCAGCGCGCGGCTGCGCGGGGCGGAGCGCCTTCCGGAGGAGGCCGCGTCATGAGCCCCGCCGGCAGCGCGGCCCACCGCATGCGCCGGGAGCAAACGGCGGCGGCGCCGTCGCGGGAGACCGCGGCGCGCCTTTCCCTGAACGATCGGCTGGAGCGGGAGCGCGACCGGGAGCGCGTCCGGGAGATGTTCCGTGCCGTCGGCCTCGGGGTGCTCGTCCTGGTTCCCCTGCTCCTCCACGTGTGGCAGCAGGTGACCTTCGTGGAGACGGCCTACCACGTGGCGGAGCTGCGCGCCCGGCGTCAGGAGCTCGAGAAGAGTCTGCGGATCCTCCGCCTGGAGCGTGCCTCCCTGGAGTCGCTGGAGCGGGTGGAGGGGCAGGCCCGGCGCGCCGGGCTCGTGCAGCCGCCACCGGAGGCGGTGGTCCAGGTCCTCGAGGAGACGCCAGAGCCCGGGGTCACACCGTGACGCCGCTGCGGCGGAAGCCCCGCCCGGAGGATCGCCGGCTCCGGCGGCGGACGGCATGGATCGGGGCGATGCTCGCCCTGGCCGGCCTCGTCGTCGGGGTCCGGCTGGTCGACCTGCAGGTGATCCGCCGCGAGGCGTTCACGCGGCTCGCACAGATGCAGCACGAGCACGCGGTCACGGTGCCGGCCCACCGGGGACGCATCCTGGACCGTGACGGCCGGGCCCTTGCAGAGAGCCTGGAGGTGCCGTCGATCTACGCCGACACGACCCGTATCGCGGACCCGGACGGCGCCGCGGATCTCCTGGCGCCGATCCTCGGGGAGCCGCGCTCCTCCCTGCGACGGAAGCTGCGGGACCGCCGCAGCTTCGTCTACCTGGCGCGCCGGGTCGACCCGGACGTCGCCGAGGCCGTCCTCGCCCTGGAGATCCCCGGCATCGACACGATCCTGGAGAGCAAGCGCTTCTACCCTGCGGGGCGCCTCGCGGCGCAGGTGATCGGGCTGGCCGGGGTGGACGGGAAGGGCCTCGAGGGCGCGGAGTTCCTCTACGACGAGCAGATCGGCTCCCATCCGGGACGCGTCATCTCGGTGCGGGATGCCCGGGGGGTCAGCGTGCTCCGCTACCTGGAGCGCCCGTCCCAGCCGGGCCAGGACCTGCAGCTAACCCTGGACTCGGTGATCCAGTACCACGCGGAGGTAGAGCTGGACCGCGCCATGGAGCGCACACGCTCCCGCTGGGGATCCGTCCTGGTGATGGACCCGTCCACCGGGGCGGTGCTGGCCATCGCGAATCGGCCTTCCTTCAACCCGAACCGCTTCCAGGGCAAGGGCGCGCGGAACCGCGCGGTCCAGGACCTCTACGAGCCCGGCTCGACCTTCAAGGTGGTCGTCGCCGCCGCCGCCCTCGAGGAAGGGCGGGTCCGTCCCTCGGAGGTGATCGACTGCGGTCACGGAGCGATCCGGGTGGCCGGGCGAGC
>JASFRI010000078.1:0-12912 GCA_050115015.1 Acidobacteriota bacterium | reverse complement strand
GGCATCGTGCTGATCCACCGGGTGGGGACCCTGGAGGTCGGCGAGGTGGCGGTGCTGGTGGCGGTCTGCGCCCCCCATCGGGGGGAGGCCTTCGATGCCTGTCGTGAGGCGATGGAGCGCGTGAAGCACGAGGCGCCCATCTGGAAGAAGGAGCACTTCGAGGGGGGAGAGGCCTGGATCGAGGGCTGCTCCACCCCGCCGGAGGCCGGAGGCTGATCCGCGCCGCTTCCGGCGCGCGAGGCGGACCGGGGCTGGACGCCCGCCGACACGATGCATGGAATTCCCGCCCCTTGAAGGGTTTACGCTTGACCGGCCGGCGCGGGTCCCGTATACTTTCGAGGTGGGGGCACGGCCTCCAACGACCGACCACGAGAGCCGGGCGCGCCGCGGCATCGTCGCAGCGGCACGAGACCTCGGGGGCCGGGCGGCACCTGAATACTCCAGGAAGACCGAGGAATCGGCGTTGTATAGCAGAACAGGCAACCGGACCCCGCATTCGCCCGGGTCCGGCTCTCCGGATGCCGGGCGCTCGTGGCCCGGTGATCGTGCCCACCGGCCGCCCGCGGGGGATGGACCTTCCGCGGACGTGAGCCTTTCCCCTCGCTCCCCCCGGATCGGGGATCGAGCCGGAGCCCCTGCAGGCGACTGAGCCCCCCGGAGGGCGCCACGCACCTGCGGCCGGCCGGTCCATGCCGCCCTGTCTCCCGCCCCGGGAGGAACGCGCATGGACAGCATCACCCTTCTCGCCGTGAGCGGGATCGCCGGCGGGCTCGTCGGCGCGACCGTGGCCTTCTTCCTGGTGCGCCACGCGAGCCGGGAGACCCTCGATCGCGCCCGAAAGGAGTCCGCCGGGCTGCTCCGGCAGGCCCGCCGCGAGGCGGAGGAGCAGCACCGGACGATGCTGCTGGCCGCGCGGGAGCAGGTGGATCGCCGCCGCGGCGAGCTCGAGGAGGGGGCGGCCCGCCGTCTCGCCGAGCTCGAGGAGCGGGAACGGCTGCTCGACGCGCGGGAGGACCGGGTCCGGGATCAGGAGACGGGTCAGCGCAAGGTGCAGGCCCGGCTGGACTCCCGGGAGGCCGCCGTCCGCAAGGAGCACGAGCAGGTTGCCAGCCTCCGCGAGGAGCTCGAGCGCAGTCGCGATGAGTACGTGACGCGCCTCGAGCGGGTCGCGGGCCTGGGCCGGGACGAGGCCAAGAAGCTCCTGCTGAACAAGCTGCGGAGCGAGGCCCGCTACGAGGCCGCGCGGATCGCGAAGGAGATCCGGGACGAGGCCCGGGAGGTGGCGGACCGGGAGGCGACCCGGATCATCTCGCTGGCCATCGAGCGATCCGCCTCCGAGATCACCGGCTTCCGCACCGTCAGCACCGTGAAGCTGCCGACCGAGAAGATCAAGGGACGTCTGATCGGACACGAGGGGAAGAACATCCGCGCCTTCGAGAAGGCCACCGGCATGCAGCTCATCGTCGACGAGTCGCCCGATTCCGTCGTGCTCTCGGGGTTCAACCCGATCAAGCGGGAGATCGCCCGCCTCGGCCTCGAGAAGCTGATCAAGGAGGGGAACATCAACCCGCGTCGGATCGACGAGGTGATCGACGAGCAGAAGCGCTGGATGATCAAGCACATCCAGAAGGTCGGGGAGCAGACCCTCCGCGAGCTGGGCATCCGGGAGGTTCACACGGAGATCTGCCGGCTGCTCGGGCGCCTGAAGTACCGGACGTCGTACGGCCAGAACGTCCTCGAACATTCCATCGAGGTGGCACACCTGACGGCGATGATGGCCGCCGAACTGGGGCTGGACGAGAAGATCGCGCTGCGCGCCGGCCTGCTGCACGACATCGGCAAGGCCATCGACTACGAGCGCGAGGGGACCCATCCCGAGATCGGGATGGAGATCGCCAAGAAATACCACGAGCCGGAGATCGTCGTGAACGCGATCGCGTCCCACCACGAGGACGTGGAGGTGATCTCGCCCATCTCGGTCCTGGTCTCCGCCGCCGACGCCATCTCCGGCTCGCGCCCCGGCGCGCGCCGGCGCACCGTCACGGACTTCGCCCAGCGCATCGAGAAGCTGGAGGGTCTCGCCAACTCCATGGAGGGCGTGGAGCACTCCTACGCGATCCAGGCAGGGCGGGAGATCCGGGTGATCGCCCAGCACGCCGAGGTGGACGATGCCCGGGCGTCGATGCTGGCCGCGGAGATCGCCCAGCAGATCCAGTCCCAGATGGAGTATCCGGGCAAGATCAAGGTCACCGTGATCCGGGAAATGCGGGCTGTGGACTACGCCCGCTGAGCCGGTGCCGGGCGGCCCGGACGGCTGGAGGGCAGGGCGTCTTCCGCGCCCACGCGCCGCGGCGCCCGGCGATAGGAGCGGGATCCCGACATGGAGGCGCAGATCCTGATCGATGGCCGGCTGGTGCCGGCCTCCGAGGCCCGGGTGCCGGTCCGCAACGCGACCTTCCGGCACGGCGAGGGGGTGTTCGAGACGCTTCGCGCCCGGGGCCGTCGCGCCTTCCGGCTGGAGCAGCACCTGCGGCGCCTGCGCGCCTCCGCCGCGGTGATCGGCTGGGACCTCCCGTGGACCGAGGGCGATCTGGCGGCATTCGTGGAGCGGGTCCTCGAGGCCTCCGGCCACCCGGAGGCCCGGCTGCGGGTCCAGGCGGGCCCCGGGGACGGCGGCCTCGACGGCGCCCGGGGGACCCCGGTCCTGGTGATGGAGACGTCCCCGTTCGAGCCGCCGGGGGAGACCGCGGTGGCCGTCTCCGTGGCGGCGCACCGGCGGGATCCGCGCGCGCCCCTGTCCCGGGCCAAGACGTGCGCCTACCTGGAGAACCTCCTGCTGCGGCGCGCGGCGCGGGCCGCGGGCTTCTTCGAGACGATCGTCTTGAACCAGGTCGGCGAGGTGTGCGAGGCATCCATGGCCAACGTGTTCACCGTCCGCGGCGGCGTTCTGGCGACGCCCCCGGAGAAATCCGGCGTGCTTGTGGGCATCACCCGCGGCGTCGTCCTGGAGATGGCGGCCCGCCACCATCCGGGAAACGTGCGGGTCGGGGCGATCGGGGAGGAGAGCCTGCGGCAAAGCGAGGAGATCTTCCTGACCTCCACGGGGATCGGGGTGCTGCCGGTGATCTCCCTGGACGGAGCCCCGGTGGGGGACGGGCGTCCGGGGCCGCGGACCCTCCGCCTCGCACGGGCGTACCGTCAGGCCCTGGATGACGAGCTCGGTCCCGCCCGCTGAAGCGCGCGTCGAGCGCCTGCCCTGGCAGGGCGATCCCCTCGATCTCCTCCGTCGCGCGGCGGGACGGCAGCATCCCTTCCTGCTGCTCAGCGGCGGTCCGCCCGGGCGCTGGACGGTGATGGGCTGGGAGCCTTTCCACGTGTGGACGCCGGCGCCGGGAGAGGACCCGTTCCGCGCCCTCGCCGCGCTCGCGGCGCGCACCCCGGTCCATCCCTGTCCGCCCCTCCCGTTCGTGGGTGGGCTGGTGGGCTTCCTGGGGTACGAGTGCCTGCGGTTCGTGGAGGATGTCCCCGTCCGGGAGCCGGGGGAGCTTCCCATGGCGTGGTTCGCCGCGTACGGGGCGGCGCTGGTGCACGACGGCAGCTCCGGAGAGCTGCACGCGGTGGCCACGGGCTGGCCGGAGGCCGGCGGCGCGGCCCGGGCCCGGCGGGCGGCACGGCAGCTGGAGGCGATGCGGCGCCTCGCGGCCGGGACGCCGACCGCGGTTGCCGGCGCCGTCGGTGCCGGCACGGGGCTGCGCTCCAGCCTCCCCCGCCCGGCGTACCTGCGCGCCGTGGGCCGCATCCTGGAGCACATCCGGCGTGGGGACATCCACCAGGCGAACCTCACCCAGAGGATCGTGCTGGACCTGCCGGAGCCGGCCCCGATCCCGACGTTCTGCCGGCTGCAGCGGTGCAGCCGGGCCCCGCACGCGGCCTTCCTGGACGGCGGTACCTGGCAGCTGCTCTCGGCCTCGCCGGAGCGCTTCGTGGCGCTGGTCGGGGACGAGGCCGAGAGCCGTCCGATCAAGGGGACGATCCGCCGGGGCCCGGACCCCCGCCGCGACCGGGAGCTGCGGGAGGCGCTGCGCGGGAGCCCGAAGGACCGGGCGGAGAACGTGATGATCGTCGACCTGGTGCGCAACGACCTGCACCGGGTCTGCGTCCCCGGCACCGTCCACGTTCCGGCGCTCGCCGAGGCGGAGACCTACGCCACCCTCCATCACCTGGTCTCGACGGTGCGGGGGCGGCTGGCGCCGTCCCATGGTGTGGCGGATCTGCTCCGTGCCCTGTTCCCGCCGGGTTCCATGACCGGTGCCCCGAAGATCCGGGCGATGGAGATCCTGCACCGGCTGGAGCCGGTGGCGCGGGGGCCCTACGCCGGGGGGCTCGGTTACCTCTCGTTCGACGGAAGGCTCGACCTGAGCGTGGTGATCCGCACGATCCTGCTGCAGGGCTCCACCGCCCGCTTCCACGTCGGGGGTGGCGTCGTGGCGGAGTCGGAGCCGGAATCGGAGTACGAGGAGAGCCTGCTGAAGGCGCGCGCGCTCCTGCAGGTACTGGGGGGCGACGCGGCGGTCGCCGGCGAGCCGGCCCCGTCCCATCCCTGAGGCGCCGTCGCCGCCGGATTGCGCGCCCTCCCGTCGCGGCCTATATTCCCGGCGGAACGCCGGGAGCCCGGAGGCCGTCCCGGCAGCGGGGGCCCGTTGACCGAGCGTGCAGAGGGTGTCGCCACCGACGAGGAGATCGCCGAGGAGCGCCGCCGGCTGCGGTGGGTCCGCTTCCTGTCCGATCTGACCGTCAACGTGCTCTACCAGCAGCCGGACCTGCAGCTCGCCGAGGCGATGCGCCTGGTGGCCGGCACGCGGCGGGCGATGCTCGCCCTCTTCCCGGGCCGCGAGGAGGCCTACGACCTCCTGTACCGGCCGCGGTTCGACCGCGTGATCGCCGAGCGCTTCCGCCAGCTGCTCTAGCTAGAGCTTCTCCAGCCCGGACCTCTGCTATACTCCCCGGCCGTGGGGGAGACGACCTATCTACTCGTCGTTACCGCCGGCGCGACCGCGCTGTTCCACACGCTGATCCCCGACCACTGGCTCCCCTTCGTCCTCGTGGCCCGCTCGCAGGGCTGGAGCCTGCGCAAGACCTTCCTGACCACGATGCTGTCGGCGATCTTCCACGTGACCCTCTCGCTGGGCCTGGGGATCCTGGCCGTGTTCCTGGGTCGGGAGTTCGTCCTCAGCGTGGGGGAGGGGCTCGAGCGCCTCGCGGGGATCGGGCTGCTGTTCTTCGGGCTGGTCTACACGCTCTTCTTCCTGGTGGGCGGGGGGCGGCACCAGCATTACTTTCCCGGCCACGGCGAGCACCATCCGGTGGAGGACTACGGTGGCCAGGAGAGCGGACCGAGCCCGCGGCACATCTTCTCCCGCCACCTGGGAAACCGGAACCTGGGGGCGGTGACGCTCGCGGTGGTGGTCGGGCTGAACCCGTGCGTGCTGGCCATCCCCCTCATGTTCGGCACCATCGCGGACGGCGGATGGTCGATCTTCTGGGTGGGGACCTCCTTCGCCGTCACGAGCATCGCGGTGCTGGTGGCGGCGACCACCCTCGGGTACCGGGGTATCCACCGTATCCGGCTCGGATTCCTGGATCGCTACGGCGAGGTCCTCAGCGGCCTGATCATCGCCCTGCTGGGGGTGGTGCTGATTGTCCTGGAACACTGAAACGGCGCCGCCCCGTCGGCGCCCCATTCCCGGCGTCCCGGCGCCGGGGGAGAACGCGACATGACACACGGACGGACGGCTCTGAGGTTGCTGGCGCTGCTGCTGGCGGTTTCCGGTGCCTCGGCGCAGGACGATGCGGCGGCGACCGCCGGATCCGCTCCGGCGCCCGCCCGGGACGGCCGCTGGGCGGCAGGCGGGGATCTGGGGTGGGCCTTCGCCATCGACGACGCGGACGGTGGGTTCCTCATCGACGGCTTCTTCGAGTTCCGGCAGCACCCGAATCTGTCCTGGCGCGGCATGCTGCTGGCCACGTCGGGGAAGGTGGAGGACGACGGCGGAAGGGACCGGGACGTGGACCTGCGGGTGCTCAACGGCGACGTGGTCTATCAGTGGCCCGGCCGTCGGGTGAACCCCTTCGTCGCGGCGGGGATCGGCGCCTACCGCTACCACTGGCAGGGGGGGAGCAACTACCTGAAGTTCGGGGTCAACGTCGCCGGCGGCGTGAACATCCCGGTGGCGGACCGGCTCGACGTCAAGATCGAGGGCTCGCTGCACGGGACGAACGCGAGCGATTTCGACAGCCTGTTCCTGGTCAGCGTGGGACTTCGCTACCGGTTCTGACGCCTCCGGCGCCGGTCGGGGCCGCGGGAGCGTCCGCTCCGAGATAGCGAAGCGCCAGGAGCGTGGCGTCGTCCGCCGGCTCCGCGCCGGCACGGTGGAGCCGCACCGCCTCCTCGAGCCGCGCGAGCAGATCGGGCAGGGCGGCGTGGCCGTCGTGCCGCAGGATCGCCTCCACCCGCTCCGTTCCGAACGGCTCCCCTGACGGGTTCTCCGACTCGACCAGCCCGTCGCTGTAGAGGAACAGCAGGCTGCCCGGGAGGAGCCGCACCTCCCGCTCGGGATGCGGGCTTCCCGGCAGCAGCCCCACGGGACGGCCGCCGGGATCCAGGCGCTGGATCCGACCGTCGGGATGCAGCACGAGGGGAGGATTGTGACCGGCGTTCACGTAGCGCAGCCGCGCCTCCGTGACCTCCAGGATGCTGACGAACAGGGTGGCGTAGATCTCGGTGGGTGTGTTGGCGTCCACCTCGCGGTCCAGCCGGTCCACCAGCGGGCCCAGCCCGCCCCCCTCCACGAGCAGCGCCCGGAGGCTCGCCTGCACGTTCGCCATCAGCAGGGCCGCGGGCACCCCTTTCCCCGACACGTCCCCCACGATGACCGTCACGGAGCGCTCCGACAGGGAGTAGTAGTTGTGGAAGTCCCCGCTGACCTCCCGGGCCGGGATCGAGATCGCCTGGATCTCGAGCAGGGGCAGCCGCAGGGCGTCCCGGGGCAGCAGCTCCTGCTGGATCTGGCGGCCGATCTCCAGCTCCCGGCGCATCCGCTCCTGCTCCACCAGCCGCTTCTGGCTCTCGCCGAGATCCTCCGCCATCCGGTTGAACGCCGCCGAGAGTATGCCGATCTCGTCCCGGGAGCGCACCGGGACCCGTGCCGAGAGGTCGCCCCGCGCCAGGGTGCGTGCGCCCTCGGTGAGGCCGGCCAGGTTCCGGGTCATCCGGCCGGAGAGCGGCAGGATCCCCAGCAGCGCCAGGCCCACGAACCCCAGGCCGAGCCCCAGGTTGCGCGCCGCGGTCGCCTGGAGCTGCTGCAGCGAGTTCGCCACCGGCCGGGCGATGCCGAAGTACAGATCCGTGCTCGGGTCCATCCTGAGGACGGTGACCCAGTCCCCGATCAGCGCCCCGTCGGCGGGAACGTCCCCCTCGCGCACACGGCGCTCCAGATCCAGCGCCTCCAGACGGGAGCGATCGGCCGGATCCGGCGTGTAGAGGTTGCCCGCTCCGTCCACGGCGAAAGGGATCTCGCCGCGATCCCGGCGCGTCCGGGACATCACCTGCCGGAGGACCTCGCGGGAGTTGACCTGGGCCCGCACCAGGCCGAAGCGCTCGGGCGGCGTCATGCCGAGCTGCCCCGTGAGACGGCCGCGCATCTCGGCCTCGTCCGCGGCGGGCACCTCGATCCCGGCCTGCCGCGCCTGGTGGCGTGCCTCCAGCTCCCGGGACAGCGTCTCCAGGCCGTGCAGGAAGTCCTTCCCCGCCTGGTCCTCCGTCATGGTGGCCGTTGCCGGGGCATCGGGAGTCCCCTCCGGCCGGGCCTCCGCGGCATCCGGCTCGATCTGGAGGATCAGGCCCCCCTTCTCGTCGGTCTCGAACTGGAAGGGCAGGTCCGTCCCGTCCGGGAGCTCGGGCGGCCGGGGCGTCTCCTGTAGATCGACGTTGAACTGGAGCTGGACCGCGCCCTCCGGATCACCGTCCTTCGAGCCGGGCAGGTCGACGATCACCATCCCCGGCGCCGGGGGCTCGGGAGCCTCCGGCGTGTCCGGGCGGAACTCCAGGCGCTGCAGGAAGCGCGCCGCGTCCCCCATCTCGGCCCGGAACCGCGCCTCCATCTCCTCCGGCGGCAACGGCGCCGCGCCGGACACGGCCCAGAGGGGAAGACCGCTGAGACGATCGATCCGGCGCCCCAGATCCCGGGTCACGGTCTCCACCCGTTCCTCCATCTCGCGGGCCAGGGCGCCGGACTCGGCCTGGACGGCCTCCTGGAGGGCGCGCCGGGAGGCGTGGTACGAGTAGAGGGTGGCCCCCGTCAGGGGGACCACCGCGAGCAGCAGGAACGCGACGATGAGCTTCGTCCGGAGGCGCATGAGAGATCGGGGATTCCGTGGCCCGGCGTCGACGGTCGCCGAAGCGCCATCGTATTCTGGCAGACCCGACCCCGCAGGGCGAGGGCCCGGTCGGTGGGAATGGCCCCACCGGCTCCGGTAGAATCCAGAAGGCTCGGTTTCCGGCTCCCGCATCCGGCGGGAGTCCGCGAGGTACCGATTTTCCGCCGCTCCTCCCTCGAGCCGGCGCCACGGGGCTCGTCATGCGCCGTCACCGTCCTGCCCTTCTCCCGGCCCTTCTCCTGCTGATCCCGCTCGCGACCCGGGGCGGGGAGAAGATCGCCGACTTCGACGTGACCTGCCCGCTCTTCGGGCACCAGTTCCAGGCCCAGGCGCTGGTGAAGGACGAGGCGTCGGACATCCTGGACTCGGATTTCTGCAAGCGGGTGGTGGGCGAGAGCCCCTACGTGCTCGCCGTCTGGACTTGCCCCTACTGCTTCTTCTCGGCCTATCAGGCCGATTTTCACGGTGGGAAGGTCCTGGACCCGTCCTTCCGGGACATGGAGCTGCGCTCCTATCCGGTCGACCCGGAGACCATCCAGCAGGCGCAGATCTTCGTCGCGGCGAAGTACCACAATGCCGAGACGTACTACCGCAGGGACGGCCGGGATGCGCGATTCCTCGCGGACCTGACGCTGCGGGGCTCCTGGGCCTGTCGCGTGTTCGAGGTGCCGGAGCCCGGAGAGCTCGAGTCGTTCCGGCAGGAGGTCCTGGAGGAGGTGCCCGGCGCCTCCCGGATCCGCAACGTGGAGCTCCTGAACCTGGAGCTGGAGAAGAAGCTCCGGGCCGCGCTGGAGTCCGGAGACGTCCCGGAGGCGCAGCGGAACATCTACCGCTACCTGCGCGCCGACGCCCTGCGGCAGTCCGGCGACCACGTGAGGGCCCGCACCCTCTTCGATGCCCTCGTGGACGAGGGCAAGCTCCCGGAGAACTACCGTCGTGCCGCCGCGCACAAGGCCTTCCTGTGCGCCAAGGAGGGCGAGTTCCAGGAGAAGACGCTGGACTATCTCTCGGAGGCCGAGGCGAAGGGGCTCATCGGCGACGAGGAGCAGGCGGAGGTCACCTACCTTCGCGGCGAGCTCTCGCGTCGCCTGGGGCGGCCGGCGGAGGCGCGGCGGTTCTACGACGCCGCCGCGGCGATGGACGATGTCGCCCCGTCGCTGCGGGAGCTCATCGACCGGCAGCGGGCGCGCCTGCCGAAGGCGGGGTCCGGGAAGGGATCCGCCGGATGAGGGGCCTGGCCCGACCGGGTGCCGCCGCGGGCCTCGCGCTGCTGCTCCTGGCGCCCGGGTGCGGATCGCGGCGGGCGGTGGACCAGCTCGCCGGCGGGGTGCTCTTCTACCCGTGGACCCATGGCGCGAAGCTGGAAAGCAGCCAGGTGGCGGCCATCCGCGAGGAGCAAGTGCGCGACCTCGAGGAGATCGAGGACTTCGCCGGCACCCTCGAGGACTGGAGGGTGCGGACGGAGCCGGTGGAATCGCTGCACGTCTCCCCGGCGGACTTCGTCTACGGGAGCCATTTCTTCGTGTACTACCTGGCGGTGCTCGACGAGCCCGCCGTGAGCCCGAGGCTGGAGGTCCGCATCCAGCGGACGGATCCCTCCGGCGAGAAGGTCTGGGACCACATGGAGTTCATCGACTCCCGGAAGAACCGCCGGGTGCACCCCGGAGGCCTGCTGTTCTCGATGCACGGCCTGGCGGCCGGCTCCCACCGCCTGCGGTTCGAGTTCGTGGACGGCGGCCGGGTGGGGGCGGTCGGGGAACTCGAGGTGGACTTCGATCCGGGCCCGCCGGACCCGGAGTGAGATCGGAGGCGGCGCCGGAGGTCGGGGCGGCGCTCGCCGGAAACGACGCTCGTCGTGCGACCCTCGCGCTCCTCGTCCTGTCCGCTACGATCCTCTTCGCCCAGTTCTGGCGGGTCGATCTCTACGACGATCCCGCCCTCTATGCGAGCATCGCGCGCCAGATGCTGGACACGGGGGAGTGGTGGACGCCCCACTGGGGCCCGGAGCCGTACTTCCGCAAACCGCCACTCCTGCTCTGGCTCACCGCGCTGAACTTCCGTCTCCTGGGCCCGAGCCCCGGGGCGGCCGCCGTCTGGCCCGCGGCCGCGGCGGTGATCGCGGTGCTGCTCACCTACCGTCTGGCGCGACGGTGGTTCGGCGAATGGGTCGGCCTCTGGGCCGGCATCGTCCTCGCGACGACGCCCCGCTTCGTCAAGAACGCCTTCAGCCTGCGGCTCGACTCGAGTCTCACCTGCCTGTTCCTGGCGAGCAGCCTGGCCGCCCTCGCGGCCTCCCGCGGGCGTCCCCGCCTGTACCTGGCGGCGGGGACCTTCACCGGGATGGCGATCCTCGTCAAGGGTCCGGCGGGCCTGATCGGTCTGGCCCCCTTCGCGTTCCTGATCGTCTTCCGGGATCCGGAAGCGGCGCCCTGGTGGCGCCGCGGGACGGCCTGGGCCGGGCTGGCACTGGCCGCCGTGCTGCCGGGGATCTGGTACGGGTCCATGCTTTACCGGCACGGCGAGCTGTTCCGGGACACGGTTCTCCTCTGGGAGGGTGCCGGCCACCTGCTCGAGGCGCGGAGTCCGTCGCCGCCGGGGACGTATGCGCGCGCGCTGCTGCACTACTACTGGCCCTGGCTGCCGTTTCTGGGGCTGGGGATCGTCGCGTACGCGAGGCGCCTGGCGGCGCGGGGCTGGCGCTGGGAGGGAGGCTACCCGGCGGCGTTCGTGCTGGTCTACGGTGGCCTCCTGATGGCCGCCGCGACGAAGCACTACCGGTACCTGCAGCCGGCGTATCCTCTCCTCGCCATGGCGACGGCGCTGCCGCTCTCGCGGCTCGTCCCGGAGCGACGCCGCGGCGCGGTCCTGCGGGGCGTCACCGTCGGCGGCCTCGTGCTGCTGCTGGTGGTCAACCTCTTGCCGATCCGGCTCCACGCCCGCCGCAACGGCACGCTCGAGACGGTGGCCCGGGATCTGGGGAAGGCCGGGCGGCAGGTCGCCGTCACGGGGGAGGCCGCCGATCACAACCTCCTCTCGGTCCTGCTGTTCCACGGCGGCGTGGTGGCCCGGGAGATGGAGCCCCGCCTCATGCCGTCGCCGCCACCGACGGACCCCTGCTACTTCCTCTTCTACCGTCCGGCAGAGGAGGCCGCCGTGCGGTCCGCCCATACGCTGTCGGGGGTCATTTCCTTCGACGTGGATCGGCTTCCCCTCAAGATGGCCTGGGCCTGCCGTCGCGAAGGGTTGAAAGGGGACGGGCCCTTCCGTTAGCGTGGACTCCTCCATGCTGAGTCGATTCAGGAAATTCTTCGCCGATCGCATCGCCCGGCGGAAGACCGCGCCGGCGGCCGGCGGCGCGCCGGAGCCGCCGCCGGAACTTCCGGCGCCGGCCGCACCCGAGGAGGCGGACCGGGTGCTGCCGGCGATCTCCCTGGCGGACATCGATCCCGATGCGATCAAGGTCGTGCGACGTCTGGTCCGCCACTCGCACACCGCCTACCTGGTCGGTGGGTGCGTCCGGGACCTGCTCCTGGGGCGACGGCCGAAGGACTTCGACATCTCGACCTCCGCGACGCCGCGGGAGATCAAGTCGCTGTTCCGGAACAGCCGGATCATCGGCCGCCGCTTCAAGCTGGCGCACGTGTTCTTCCGGCCGCCCGGCGGGGAGGGGCGCGAGAAGATCATCGAGGTCTCGACGTTCCGGGCGCTCCAGGAGGAGGGCGAGGACGGCGACGACCTGCTGATCCGTCGTGACAACGTGTTCGGGACCCCGGAGGAGGACGCCCGCCGCCGGGACTTCACCGTCAACGCCCTGTTCTACGATCTCGAGGCCCGGGAGGTGATCGATCATGCCTCCGGCCTACCGGACCTCCACCGCGGCCTGCTGCGCACCATCGGCGACCCGGACATCCGGCTGCGGGAGGATCCGGTGCGCATCCTGCGCGCGATCAAGTTCGCCGCCCGCCTCGACTTCAAGATCGAGCCGGCCACCCTGGCGGCCATGCGCGCCCACCGGGCCGACATCCCGCGCTGCCCGGCGCCGCGCATCCTGGAGGAGCTGCTGCGCATCCTGCGCTCCGGATCCGCGGTCAGCGCGTTCGCGCTGCTCGGGGAGAGCCGGGTGCTGGAGGTCCTGCTGCCGGAGATCGACCAGGCGCTGGCCCGGGATCTGTCGCGGGTCGAGCTCTACCACGGCATCCTCGCCGAGTTCGATCGGAGGGTCGCGGCCGGCGACGAGATCGATGCGGCCGTCCTCCTGGCCTCCCTGTTCCTTCCCCTCATGCCGTGGCAGGGGGAGGCGGGCCCCGGCGGTCTGGACCTTCCGGGCGCGGTGACGGCCGTCTTCGCCCCGGTCGCGGAGCGTCTCCGGGTGTCCCGCCGCGACTCCGACGCGGTTCGGCGCATCCTGCTCTCGATCCGGAAGATGGTGCCCGGCTACCGCGCCAAGCGCTTCTCCCGGTCCGGGCTCGCGCGGCG
>JASFRI010000077.1:0-12925 GCA_050115015.1 Acidobacteriota bacterium | reverse complement strand
GAGGACGGCGCCGAGCATGGTGTGGAGGTACTGCCAGGCCAGCCAGGGATTCGTCAGCAGCGACCCCAGGCTTTCCAGCTCGATGCCCCCGTCGGCTCCGAGACGGTACCCCACGGGGTGCTGCATCCAGGCGTTGGTCGCCACGATGAAGTAACCCGATGTCCAGGAACCGAGGAATACCATCAGCGCGGCCGTCCAGTGCCCCCGGGGCCCCAGCCGGCGCTCGCCGGCCAGCAACAACCCCAGGGCGCAGGACTCGAGGAAGAACGCGAACACCCCCTCCATGGCCAGCGTCTGGCCGATCACACCTCCGGCGGCCTCGGCGAAGGAGGCCCAGTTCGTGCCGAACTGGAACTCCATCGGGATTCCCGTCACCACGCCCATGGCGAAGTTGATGGCGAAGATCCGGGTCCAGAAGCGCACCGCCGCCTGATCGCCCTCGAGCCCGGACCGCAGCGCCCGCGTCTTCAGGATGAGGATCAGCAGCGCGAGCCCCATGGTGAGCTGCGGGAAGAGGTAATGGAACACGATGGTGAACGCGAAGTGGAAGCGGTGAACCGCGAGCGCGGTATCCATGGATCGAGCCTAGCTCAATCGACGGAGGCTGGCCAGCCATCCTTCGGTGATGCGCGGCGCCATCCACCACACCTGCCGGTCCACGGGAGTCGAAGTGCAGTGACGGTCCGGGGGCGGAATGTCGTGATGACCTGGACGGTCCAGCGCCGGATGCCTAAGATGCCGACGCGAGCAGGACGACCCGGGCGCTCGCACGCACGATGCACCAGCCACGGGCCGGCGATGCCGGTTACTCCGGGTCGGACCCGAGGGACCGTCGGCCCAGGCTCGCGAAGGAGGAAGACCCCCTGGCCAGCCGGAAAAAGGGCAAGACGAAGCGGCGGCGGCGTTCGCGGTCGTTCCGCTGGTTCCTCCGGGGCGCGTTGGGGATCGCCGTGGTCCTCCTGCTGTTCGGAGGATGGCAGTGGGCCACCTGGCCCGACGTGGCCGGGCTCGCGCGCGGGGAGGACCCGGGCGGCTCCGCGTTCATCCAGGCGTACCGGGCCAGGATGCGGGCCGAGGGTAAGGACGACACGATCCGCCGCGTCTGGGTTCCCGGCGATGCGATATCCCCTCACCTGAAGCGCGCGGTGCTGGTGGCCGAGGACATCAACTTCTTCTCACACTCCGGCTTCGCCCTGGACGAGATCGAGAGCGCCCTGACACGGGCGATCCAGGTCGGGAGGGCCCCGCGCGGCGCTTCGACCATCACACAGCAGCTGGTCAAGAACCTGTGGCTGTCTCCCTCCCGATCGCCGTGGCGGAAGCTGAAGGAGGCAATCCTGACCGTGCAGGCGGAGCGCGTGCTCGGCAAGCGCCGGATCCTGGAGCTCTACCTGAATCTCGTGGAGCTTGGCCCCGGCATCTACGGTGCCGAGGCCGCGGCGCGGCGCTACTTCGGCGAGAGTGCAGCCGATCTCGACGAGCGAGAGGCCGCGATGCTGGCGGCGTCGCTACCCCGCCCTTCGTCCTGGCACCCGGGATCGTCGAGTCGAGGCTACGCGCGGGCCGTGGAACGGATCCTCGATCGTATGGGGAAGGCACAGTTCCTCTGGAGGCAGATCGACGCCGGCGGCTGAGATCCGCTCCCGTCTCCCTTGCCGAGGTTGAGGGTCGGCTCTCGCCGGGAGTAGAATCCTGACAGTAACCGCCATGACCCGGCACAGCCGGACGCCCGCCCTCGAGAGCGGTCCTCACTCCCGGAGAGCGAGCTTACCCCGGGAGGAGACGTGAGAGAACATCGCCCCGCCGCCGTCCTCTGCTCGATCCTGGTCGCCCTGGCCGCCCTCACCGCTGCTGGCCGCGCCGCGCCGCGCGCGCCCGACGGCACACCCGGCACCGTCGTTCCGGCCCGGATGCCGCACCCGGGCGACAGCGGAATTGCCGGTCCTCCGGAAACGACTTCGATGGAGGGCCCAGGGCTCGGGCCCGTGGCCTTCCTCGCGCCGGCCCGGACGGCCGCCCAGCCGTCCTCGAAGTCCACGGCGCCGGAGGCGCGCCCCCTCAGGCCATCGGATCTCAAGGGCCTTGCCTTCCGCAGCGTGGGGCCCGCGAACATGGGCGGGCGGGTCTCGGCGATCGCGCTGGCCCCCGGCGACGGCAAGACCTTCTACGTCGGCTATGCCACGGGAGGTGTCTTCAAGACGGTGAATCTCGGCACGACGTTCACCTCCGTCTTCGACGAGCAGCCGCTCCTGTCCATCGGAGCGATCGCCGTCGCGGACGCGCCGGTCGGCTGGCGGGGGTGGGAGGCCGAGCAGGCGGCCGGCCGCGTGGAGGAAGATGCCGATCTCGATAAGGAGGGGCGCGCGCGCATCGTCTGGGTGGGAACGGGAGAAGGCAACGGCCGGAACTCCTCGTCCTGGGGGGGCGGCGTCTACCGTTCCACCGACGCGGGGGGGACGTTCACGTATACCGGCCTGGCCGAGACGCACGACATCCCGCGCCTGGCCGTGGACCCTCGGGATCCGGATACCTGCTACGTCGCGGCGCTGGGGCACCTCTGGGGGGCGAACCCCGAGCGTGGCGTCTACAAGACGTCGGACGGCGGCAAGACGTGGCAGCAGGTGTTGAAGGTGGACGAGAACACCGGTGCCTGCGATGTCGTCGTGGATCCGGAATCTCCGGACACGATCTACGCCGCGATGTACGCACGGCGCCGGACGCGCTGGAGCTTCACCGGCAACAGCGACACGGGCGGCATCTTCCGTTCCGACGATGCGGGCAAGACCTGGAAGAAACTCACCCGGGGGCTTCCCCCGCGCACCGGGCGGATCGGCCTGGCGATCGACCCGGGCGATCCGAACCGGCTCTTCGCTTCCGTGGAGAGCGATTACGGTGGGGCCGGCAAGGACAGCTTCGCCGATTTCTCGCCGTCGGGCGGCCTCTTCCGTAGCGACGATCGTGGCGAGAGCTGGACGCGACTGACCGATCTGAACCCCCGACCCTTCTATTTCTCCCGCGTCGCGCTGGATCCGGAGGACCCGGACCGCGTCTACCTGCCCGGGTGGGATCTCGGCATCTCCGACGACGGCGGGGTGACGTTCCGTCGATCGGGAAGCCAGTTCGTTCACGTGGACTTCCACGCGATCGTCGTGGATCCGGACGATACGGATCACATTCTCGTCGGCAACGACGGCGGCATCTACCAGTCCCACGACCGGGCCAGAACCTGGGATTACCTGAATACGATGGCGGTCGGGCAGTTCTACCGCGTGGCGGTGGATATGAGCGATCCGTACCGGCTGGGAGGCGGGCTGCAGGACAACGGGACGTGGATCGGTCCGTCCGAGACCTCCACGGAGACCGACGATTCCCGCAAGGACGGAATCCTGAACTCCGATTGGAGAATGATCTACTTCGGCGACGGGTTTGGCCTGGCCTTCGATCCGGAGGACCCGAACGTGGTTTACGCCACGTCGCAGGGAGGGGAGCTGGGCCGTGTTCATCTGGACACGAACGTTCGCACGCCGCTGAAGCCCGCGGCGCGCGAGGGCGAGGAGCGCCTGCGCTTCAACTGGGACGCGCCGTTCACCATCTCCAGGCACGATCCGTCGGTCCTGTATCTCGGCGGGAACAGGCTATTCAAGCTCACCGATCGCGGGGATCGCTGGTTTCCCATCAGCGGTGATCTCACCAGGGACGAGCCGGATCGTACGGCGACCGTGGGATCCGATGCCGAGACGTACGGGACGATCGTGAGCCTCTCCGAGTCCCCCCTCCGGCAGGGCCTCCTATGGGTGGGGACCGACGACGGCCTCATCCAGGTGACGGAGGACGAGGGGTCGAGCTGGAAGAACGTCACTCCCGGAGCGGTGGACCGGCGCTACGTCTCGTACATGACCGCCTCGCAGCACGACCCGCGCACCGCCTACGCGGCCGTCGATGGGCACAGGAGCGACGTGTTCGAGCCGGTGCTGCTCGTGACCCGGGACCTCGGCGCGACCTGGACGGAGATCGAGAGCGATCTGCCGGCCGGGGGACCCGTCAAGACGGTCATCGAGGACCCCGGCAGCCCCGACGTCCTGTACTGCGGGACGGAGTTCGGGCTCTACGTCAGCCTGGACCGGGGAGGCTCCTGGGTACGCATGAATGGCGACACCCTTCCTCCCGCGATCGTCAGCGACCTGGTCTTCCACCCCCGCGAGAAGGACCTGATCGTGGCCACCCACGGGCGGAGTCTTTACATCTTCGACGATGCCTCGATGTTCGCACAGCTCACGCCGGAGGTCCGGTCGAAGAAGTTCGCCCTTCTGAAGCCGCGAGCCGCGCATCCGCGGCTCTACTTCGACGCGCACTACGGCGTCGGCGA
Organism: Acidobacteriota bacterium; assembly: GCA_050115015.1. GTDB lineage: Bacteria > Acidobacteriota > Polarisedimenticolia > CBDVAL01 > CBDVAL01 > JASFRI01. Next base: position 8,559 of record JASFRI010000077.1, on the reverse strand, counting down.
CGGGATCTTCAAGGCCAAGAACCCCGCCATGGGCGCCTACATCAACTACTGGCTATCGGCGGCCACCGGCGACCCGGTGACGATCCGGATCGCGGATCCGTCCGGCCTCGTCATCCGCGAGCTGAGCGGGCCGGGGATGCCCGGGCTCAACCGCGTGATCTGGGACCTCCAGGCGGACCCGAAGCACCGTTACCGGCGCCCTGAGGAAGGGATGGGCCAGACGCAGTTCGTCCCGGCGGGGACGTACGAGGTGACCGCCAGCTTCGGGGACGAGAAGGCCGAGACCACGGTGGAGGTGCTCCCCGCTCCGAACGCCTCGAAAGGGATGTAGGGCCCCTCCAGCAGGGGGGTCCCGGAAAAGTGGGGCAGATCGACGACAGGGGATGCGCGGTTCAGCGCGTCAGCAGGTGAGTGCCGGTTCCGTCGGCACTCGTCACCCATACCTCGGAGGACGGCCACCGCCCCCGGATGAAGGCGACCTCCCGCCCGTCGGGTGACCAGCGCCCGGCGAAGCCATCCTCCACGAGGATCCGTTCGTCCTCGCCGTCGGGAGCGGCCGTGTAGATCGTGTGGTCCCTCGTGTAGAGGATCCGGTCTCCCACGGGGGACCAGTCGGGGAAGATCCCGCGCGCGACACGGTGGTGCGACGTGCCGTCCGACCGGATGGTCTCGATCCAGTCGTCCTCTCCCACCGTCGTGAAGAAGACGATCCGCTCCCCATCCGGAGACCACGACGGATTGTGCGGCTCGCCCTCGACGATCTCGAGCTGCCGGGTCGCACCACCATCCGCCTCCATGACGCCTAGCTGCGCCTCACCGTCCCTCTCCGAGACGAAGGCGATGCGGGTGCCGTCCGGAGACCAGGCCGGGGTGGTCTCGTCCGATGCGGTCGTGGTGATCGGCCGCTGTCCGCTGCCGTTCGCGTCGGCGACGTAGATCTCCCCGTTGCCGTCCCGCTCCGAGTGGAAGACGAACCGGGAGCCGTCCGGCGACCAGGAGGTCCAGGAGTCCGGTCCGTCGGTGAGAGGGGTGAGATCGGCACCATCGGCTCCGACCCGGTAGATGCGGAACCTGCCATCCTCGTGGCGCGACAGCAGCAGACTCGCCCCGTCGGGGGCCCAGGTTGCTTCCTGATAGAAGACCCTCGCCCCGGAGGAAGGGGCCGCCGCGTCCGGCACGACCGGCTCCTGGCCGCAAGCCGCCAGCAAGAGGACCAGCGACCATGCCAAACGTCTCATCTCGACCTCCTCCCATCCGAGGCGCGACGACCGTCGCCTCGATCTTCTCATGGCGCCCAGAAGGGCGCGTCGCGCCAGTTACGCCACCAGCTCTTCGGAGGTGGCAGCTCGAGCGCGTCCACCCAGCGCCAGAGCGGTTCGCTCGCGCCGCGGACGATGGACTCCGGGCTGACACCGGGCGGCGGCGGCTCCAGCAGGGCGGCACGCTCCACCAGCGGTCGACGCAGGTCCGGCGGGACCGCATCCGCCAGCATGAGGAGCGTGAACACGTCGCGCACCCGGGCGGCTTCGAGGAACTCCAGCGAACCGCCGGGCGTGCGCCACGTGCCGTCCCTTTCGAGGTCGCGCACCGCGGTGCGAAAAGCCGGGCGCGCATCCTCGAAGATCGGAGCCCCCGGTGCGTGACCGGCCATCATATAGCTGGAGGCCCCGGCGGGCACGAGCACCTCGCCATGTGCATTCTCCATCTGCACCCACCCGCTCTCGACGTGCACCGTCGCGATGCCGTGGTCGACCCCCAACCGGAAGGCGCACCCGAGATCGACGACGTCACCCGCCGGCGTCTGGATCACGACCGATCGCGGTGGCGCCCAGACCCGGACGTCGAGCCAGCCGGCGGTCAGCGCGAGACGATGCCGGTTGGATCCGGTGCTTCGCAGCGTGACCTCGCTCCCGCCCCGCACATCCATCAGACCGATCCTCGCCATCCGGATCCGCGCCATCTGGGTCGAGGTCAGGCGCAGCTCGCTGCCGACGGCCAGCTCGGCGCGCCGCGACGCGCCAGGGGTCGAGACGGTCATCGGCCACGGATGTCCAGCCGGCCAGGTCCACCGGTACGCGGCGGCACCGAGGAGGATCAGGGCGGTTGCGGCGGCGGCCAGCAGTGCGCGGAATCCCCACACGCGCCGCGCGCTGCGGGGCCGCTTCCCCGCAAGCGCGAGCGGACTGCCGCCGGGATCGAAGCGCCATGAGGCGAGCGCACGTTCCAGCTCGAGGATCCGAAGGTCCGGTCGGGCGGTGGGATCCCACAGGTAGTCCGGCGCGGTTCGATCGTGTTGGCCCGTCATGTGCATGCTCCCAGTCGCTGTCGGAGGAGCTTGAAGCCCCGGTGAAGATTGACCCGTACCGATCCCGGCGTCAGCCCCGTCAGCGTTGCGATCTCGGGGCCGGAGTGTCCCTCGACGAGCCGGAGGAGCAGCGTCTCCCGGTAGGTCTCGGGCAAGGAACGGATCGCGGCGAGGACCTCCCGTGCCTGCAGCGTTCCGGTCTGTCGCTCGGCCTCGGGAAGCCCGTCGTCGAGTTCGTCGTGAGGGATACGGCTCCGCAGGTGATCCGCTGCTCGGCGCCGGGCGATGGCCGCCACCCACCCGGCGAACGCAGAGGGCTTCCGGAGCGTGTGCAGCCGGCTCCAGGCCTGGGTGAACACGTCCTGCGTGAGGTCCGCGGCGTCGTCCGGTGGGAGGCGGGAGAGCAGGACGGCGTGGACGAGACGGCCGAAGCGCCGGTAGAGCATGGCGAAGGCGGCGGCGTCCCCATCACGCGCGGCGACGACGAGCGTCGTGGGGTCCGTGCTCTCGTCCGTCACGGAAGCATGGTCAGAAATCGGGCCGGGGCTTCAGCCTGACGCGGAACGTCACGTGAACGACACCGTCCTTCATCTCCACGTCACACACGCTACCGAACCGGCCGGCGGCAGTCGACCTTTTCCGCTCCTCCGCACCCACGAGGGGATCATCCGCGAAGCGAAGGGAGGGCGAAAGCTGTCGACCACGCACGGGGTCCTCGAAGGTGAAATGAACGTGCGCCGGGACCCGTCGGCCCGGATAGGGGCCGGGACGGATCGTGTGCAGCTCGAACCGGCCGGCGGCTCCCGTCCTCGCCCAGCCCCGGAGCCGCCAGGAGGTGCCGTCGGCGCCGGAGTACTTGCCGTGACGATCGGTATGGTACGCGAAGACGATCACGTCCGGGACGGGAGTCTCGCCGTCGGGAGCGAACACCCGTCCGTGGATGACGAGCGGAACCCCGGGCTCGTCCATCGGGGCGATCCGCCCGATCGTGCCGGGCTCCGCTGGCCGGTCCTCCTGGACCCGGAGCCACAGGCGAAGCCAATCCGGGTCGACCGCCGCCCCGACGGCCGCCGCCGTCAGCAGGGCGAGGATCGGCAACAGGATGGGTGTCGGAGGGACGGAACGCCTCATGTTCGACAGGACGGGTGCGGAGGGCCGAGCGTTAACCGTCCGGTCTCTCCCTCCGTGCACCGGGAGCGTCCGGACCGGGTGATCTTCGCGCCGAACAGCGACTTGCGAACCGCAGGTCCGCGCCCGCGCGAGGAGGTGCGATCCGTCGGTGCCCCGATCACCGAGGCTCATCGACCGACCGTCCAGGTCCCGGCGCTGGCCCTGAGAAGGGTCACGACGTGTCGGGCAGCCCGCGGTCGCCAGGGTCTCGAGGTGGAGGGTCCCCGGCTGCCCTATCGGCCCTGCAGGACAGTTTCGTAGAGCTGCTCCATGCGCTGCACCATCGCCGCGGCGGAGAACGACGCCTCTGCACGCCGCCGGCCGGCCTCGCCCGCGAGGCGCCGCTGCTCCGGATCGTCCAGCATCTCCAGGATGGCATCGACGAGCGGGTCGACCGCCCCGGCGGGGCACAGGGGGCCCAGGCCGTCGAGAAGCTCGCGCGTCCCCCCCACGTCGGTGGCGACCACGGGCCGGCCGGCCGCCATCGCCTCCAGGACCACGTTCGGGAGGCCCTCCGCCCGGGACGTCTGCAGGACCAGGTCGAGCGCCTTGAGAACGCGGGGGACGTCGGGACGGGCCCCTGCCAGACGGACCACCGGGTCCAGCCCCCTCCGGCGCAGCTCGCCGGCCATCCAGCTCTCCATCTCGCCGGTCCCGACCCAGACGAAGCGGGTCTCCGGGCGGCCTGTGGCCACCCGGTTGGCGACCTCCAGGAAGAGCTCGGGGTTCTTCTGGGCCACGAGGCGACCCACCGTCCCGACGAGCAGCTCCTCCGGGCCGGCACCAAGCTCCCCGCGGAGTTCCTCATCCCGGCTGGCGGCCTCGAACCGGTCGATGTCGAGGCCGTTGTAGACCAGCTCGAAGCGCTCCGGGGGGAGGCCATACTCGGATCGGGTGAAGCGCAGCAGGTCCTCGGAGTTGACGAGGATTCGGGCGCCGCGCGCGAGGCCCCAGCGGTCAAACACATGGCGCACACGGTTCCTCGATGGGGCGGCGTTGCGGTTCGAGGTGATCAAGGGAATCCGGCCGGTCCGGAGCCGGGCCAGGCCGGCATAGATGTTCGCCTCGAGCAGGTAGGCATGCAGCAGCTGGATGCGACGCTCCCGGATCTCCCGGGCGAGGCGGAACACCCGGGATAGGTCGAAGTGTCCCCTCCGGGGGACCACCACGACCTCGGTCCCGGTGGCCCGGACGAGAGGTCCCATCGGCTCCACGAGATCGGACAGGCAGAACACGGTGGGCTGGAAGCGTTCGCGCCGGATCCCCTCCAGGAGCGTCAGGAGCTGGCGCTCCGCCCCGCCCTGGACGAGCTGTCCGATCACGAGCCCGAGGCGTATCGCTTCGGCCATCCACGTTCCTTCCGTTGCCGGCGGAGCGGCGGCGTCGGGGTGAGAACCGCGGCGGAAAGCCGACGAGGGGTCCGCGGCCGGTGCCAGTGGTGCATCCCAGGTGCAGCGGGGCTCACTATAGCGGGCGCCCCGATGGAGTGCCACCGCGGGGCTGGCCGGCGCACACCGGTTCGCATCGGGCTTCTCCGACGCCGTCCGTTTCGATGGGATGCGGGGGCCAGTAGATTCCGTCCGCCTCACGGCGACGGGGTAGACTATACTGAGCGCCGATCCGCCACCACAGGAGGCTCATCCAATGAACCGACCGGCGATCCTCTTCCTTCTGCTGACCCTGGCGGGGCCCCTGGCCCCCGCCGCCGACGAGGCCCTGCGGAGCTGGCCCGCCTGGCGCGGTCCGCTGGGGAGCGGCGTGGCGCCGCACGGCGAGCCGCCGGTCTCCTGGAGCGAGACGGAGAACCTGCGGTTCAAGGTCGAGCTCCCCGGCCGCGGCCTGTCCACTCCGGTGATCTGGGGGGACCGCCTCTTTCTCCTCACGGCGATCCCTGCCGACGAGAAGGCGTACGAGGAATCCCGCTCCGCCGCGGCGGCGAAGTCCGACTGGCCTCCCTCCGTCGAGCCCGTCCCGCATCGCTTCGTGGTGCTCGCCCTGGACCGGACGACGGGGAAGACGCTATGGGAGCGGACCGCCGCGGAGCTCGTGCCGCACGAGGCGCATCACATCGACGCTTCCTGGGCCTCGGCCTCGCCGGTGACCGACGGGAAGCGCCTCATCGCCCACTTCGGATCCCAGGGGACCTACGCCTACGATCTGGACGGGGACCTTCTGTGGAAGGTCGATCTGGGAGAGGCACACACCCGCAACCATTTCGGGGAGGGAAGCTCGCCGGCACTGCACGACGACACGGTCGTCATCACATGGGATCAGGAGGAGAACTCCTTCGTGGTTGCCCTGGACGCGGATACCGGCGAGGAGCGCTGGCGGATGAGCCGTCCCGACGAGGTCACCACTTGGGCCACACCGCTGATCGCCGCCGACCTGGAGCGGCCCCAGGTGGTCGTGCCGGGAAGCGGCCACAGCCGCGGCTACGACCTGCGGACCGGGGAGGAGGTCTGGAGGGCCTCGGGATTGACCGCAAACGTGATCCCCTCGCCGCTGCGCCGGGAGAGCGTGGTCTACCTCACCAGCGGCTACCGGGGGACCATGCTCCAGGCGATCGATCTGGCCCGGGCAAAGGGGACCGTCAACGACACGGAGGCCATGCGCTGGACCTACGATCAGGACACGCCGTACGTGCCGTCACTGCTGCTGTCGGGGGACCGGCTCTACGTCCTCAAGCACCTCAAGAACATCCTGACCGTGCTGGACGCCCGGAACGGGGACGTGCTCGTGCCCCAGACCCGGATCGAGGGGCTGGACGGCGTCTGGGCCTCCCCCGTCGCGGCCGCAGGCCGGGTCTACATCCTGGGGCGCGACGGGACGACGGCCGTCCTGAGGGATGCGGGCGAGTGCGAGGTGCTGGCGACGAACCGGCTTGAGGACCATTTCGACGCCTCCCCGGCCATCGTCGACGACACCCTCTATCTCCGGGGGACGAGCCACCTCTACGCGCTGGCCGCCGCCCCCTGATCGGCTCAATTCACGAATACGGTGGTGTTCGGCCGTCGCCGCAACGGCGCCGGCTTCGTTCCGCCCCCTAAGGAACAGCGCTGCTCCGCACAGAGCCCGCGGGTGGCGTCCCGGTCGCGCGCGCTGTCGGCGCGGCACCTCGATGCGTCCCCATTATTCGTGAACGGGATCCCGTCGCCACGGCCCGGGTCCGGTTTTGGGGTCACGGGACGATCTGCAGCTCCCGCAGCAGGTCGTCCGCCCCGTAGATCGTCTCCATCGCCGTCAGCATGATCGCCGGGTGGACCGCGACCGTCCGGTTCTTCGAGATGTCGAACCAGTAGGAGCCGGCGATGGAGTGGATGTTGCCGTCGAAGGCCAGGCCGACCAGACGCCCCTGCACATCGATCATGGGGCTGCCCGAGTTGCCGCCGACGATGTCGGTGGTCGCCACGAGGTTGAACGGGAGCCCGGGGTCGAGCTTCGTCTTGGCCTCGATCCAGCTCTCCGGCAGCCGGAAGGGATCCTCGCCGGTGGTCCGCTCGTAGAGCCGCTCGACATGGGTGAAGGGGGGCACGGGCTCGCCCTTCTCCTCCCAGCCGGCGACGGTGCCGTACGTGACCCGCAGCGTGAAGGTCGCATCCGGGTAGACGGCGGTGCCGCGCAGCGCGAACCGTGCGCGGGCGATCTTCTCGGTGGCGGCGTCCTGCACCGCCTCGACCTCGTCCTCGTAGCGTTCCCGGAGCGCCCGCGCCTCCGGGTCGACCTTCCGGACGAGCAGGATCAGGGGATCGTCGGAGGCCTCCACCGCCGCGGCGCCGCCCTCCCACAATTCGCGGCGGTACGCGACGTCGTCCAGGCGGGTGCCGGCGACGAGGCGCTCGGCCAGCCCCTCGGGGGACTCCATCCCGAGGATCATCCGCACCGTCGGATCGTCGGGCCCCAGCCACTCGCGCATCTTGTCCAGCCCGAAGGCGAGGACCAACTTCTCGTAGCCGTCCTCGATCGGCACCGGTGCCAGCAGGCGCTGCTCCACCCGCGGCAGCGCCGTCTCCCGGTACTCCCGTAGCCGCTTCTCGTTCGGCTTCTGGCGCTCCGCCGCACCGCGGACCAGCGTCTCGGCGTAGCGTACCAGGCTCGCGCGGAGGCCGTACCCTCCCTCCAGGAAACGGTAGCGATCCTCGAAGGTCCGGTAGGTGGCGATGGAACGCGCGACGTCGTCCCAGGCGGAGCCATAGAGCTTCTCGAGCTCCGGGTCGGCCTGGACGGCCCGGCGCATCTCGGCCTCCGCCTGACGCTTGCGCTCCATCTGCTGGTCGTCCATGAGCGCTGCGAGCTGGTTCCGGCGCACCTTGATGCCGTTCTCGAGCCCCAGGATGCGCTGCTGGACGATCCGCGCCGGCTCGTCCCCGGTCCGGCCCCACTCGACCATCCGGCCGCGGAGCTCGGATGCGAGGAGGAGCCACTGGGGAAGCATGCTCGCGCGCAGGTGCTCGAGCTGGGCGACGGTATCCAGCCGCCGGGTCGAGCCCGGGTGGCCGGCCACGAACACCGCCTCGCCCGCCTCCGGGCCCGAGCGGCGCCACGGCAGGAAGGTCTCGATCGAGGCCGGCTTGCCGTCCTCGTAGACCCGTAGCAGCGACATGTCCAGGCACCAGCGCGGGAAGTTGAAGTTGTCGGGGTCGCCGCCGAACGCCGTGATCGGCAGCTCGGGGGAGAAGACGAGCCGCACGTCGTCGTAACGCCGGTACTTGTACAGGAAGTACTGACCGCCGTGGTACAGCGTCACCGACTCGCAGCGCAGGCCGCTCTCGCTCTCCTCCTCGCACGCCTTCTCGAGACGGGTCAGCTCCGCCTTGCGCGCCTCGTTGGCCTCGGTCTCCCCCTTGCCCTGCGTCGCCTTCTCGATCCTCTCGGTGATCTCCTCCGTCTCCTTCAGGACCGAGATGCGCATGCCGGGGCAGACGAGCTCCTCGTCGCGGCCGTGCGCCAGGAAGCCCTCCTCGGAGAGGTTGTGTTCCGCGCTGGACAGGTTGCGGATGCAGCCCCAGGTGCAGTGGTTGTTCGTCAGGACGAGGCCGTCGGCCGAGGCGAAGGAGCCGGTACAGCCCCCGTCCAGACGGACGACG
>JASFRI010000076.1:0-13040 GCA_050115015.1 Acidobacteriota bacterium | reverse complement strand
GGAACGGGGGAGCGCTGGAGCTCACCGGCCGGGTCTCCTACGTCGACCTGAACGACGGCCCGGTCCGGGGGGGCCGCATGCTGGATGCCGGGTTCGGGCTGAACTGGTACGCGACCCGGGCCACCCGCCTCAGCCTGAACTACATCCGATCCCGGGTGGACGGGGTGGGCCACGCGAACATCGTGCTGTTCCGCTACCAGTTCAATCCGGGCTATCACTGGCCGCCGCTGGATCCCCGGTGGCACCACGATGCCGCGGGAAGGCGCCGGGACTAACCCGCAGGCGGCCGTCGAACGGAAGGCGCGGGTCAGAAGGACCTGCCGAGACCGACGCCGATCACGACGGCGGTCTCGTCGCTCAGATGGTCGATGCTGAGGGCCGGTGCGATCTCCAGTCCCCGGCCGACGTCGAAGCCATACTCGATCCCGAAGCGCACCACCCAGGCGGCGGTGCCCTCCGTCACGTCGGTCTGGCCGCCCGGGGCAAGATAGAGCTTCATCTCCCGCCAGGGATGCCAGTCGAACGACACCGCGTAGAGGAGCTCGCGGAAGGCGGCCCCGGTGTACTCCAGCGCCGCCCCGACCCCGAACCGCCGGGTGACCCGGTATTCGTAGTCAAGGCCCACGCTCTCGCCGAGGTCGCCCCGGACGGCGGTTGCCCCGAGGAACACCGCCATATCGTTCCGGCCCTTCGCCGCCCAGTCCCGGTCCGCCCCGGCGTCGGCCTCCTTCCCATCCGCTGGCGTGGCGGCGGCGAGGAGAGCGAGGAGCAGCAGCGATCGATATGGAGGCGGACGCACGGTTCCCTCCTGGGCAGGTGGGATGCTTCACCCACGGGGCCCCGGGTCGCGATGTCTCGAGGCGCCCGAGGAACCACCCGGTAGGGCGCTGGCCGCCGACGCGCGAGGCCGGCGAAGCGTAGGCTACCACGGTTTCAGCCACTTCCCATCGCCAACGGGAAGCGGATCGTGGGTCACTCCAGGAGCGGCAGCTCGGCGGCGATCTGCAGGTCGATCATCATGCCGACGACGTTCTCCACCTGGATGAACTGGGCGGCGACCTTGGGCGATACGGCCTTGGAGACCTTGTCGAAGTACTTCTTGCGCAGCTTTAGCCGGTCGCTGTGGAGGCCGAACCAGTCCTTGGCGAACGAGGACACCTGGTCGTCGGTGAACGTGCCGTAGGAATCGACGAACGTCTGGACGAGGCCGACGCGTCGATCCCCGAGGCGCTGCAGCTCCAGGTCGTACTCCCGGAAGATCGGCCAGAACGCCTTGCCCTGCTCCTCGGACAGGTCGAGAGCTTCCCTCAGGATCCCCATCCTCTCCAGCCTCACATCGGCCCGCAGGAGCTTCAGGTAGGCGCTCGGTGTGAACTCCTCCTTCGCGCTGGTCGGGGCCACGGCGAGACAGCACAGCACGGCAATAACGATCCCCTTAGACGATGACATCGCGTGATCCTCCTTGGAACCGGAGGCGGCGAGCTGATCTCCGGTGGAAACCCCGACTCAGGCTCCGGTCTTCTTGTGTGCGACGTTCCCCGCCACTGCCTGGAGTCTCTCCTGCTTCACGTCGAACGTGATCCGGGCGGGGTTGGTCGTCCCGTTGTCCAGCGCCCCGAGCGCCACGTCCATCCTCACTACATGCGAGCTCGGACCCCGGCCAGCGGGGTCCCGTCCGATACGCTTCCCTCGGCGCCTCAGAAGATCTTCCTCCAGGACGCGGCGAAGGCGTGCACCGCCATTCCGTCGTACGATCCGGACACGCGGCCGGCCAGGGGGCCGCGCTCCACGTTCACCGGCAGGTCTCCGGACCAGATCAGCTCGTAGCCGAAGGCCACTTCCCCCTTTCCATAGGACCACTCCCCGCCGATCCCGAACCGCGTGGCCGGTCCTACGGGCAGGGTCGGTGTCCGGTTCGCGTCGTCGACCATCGAGCTGTCGTAGGCGAAGCCGAAGTTCAGTCCCCAGGCGTCGCCGAACTGACGCCGGGCGCCCGCCGCGACGTGCCAGACGTCGTCGTACTGCAGGTCCGTGGTGAGGCTGGTGTCCGTCGTGGAGGTGATCCCGACGTCGACCTTGCCGAACTGCGACCAGTCCTCCCAGCCCAGGTCGGCGAAGACGCCCCAGTTTGCCGTCGGCACGCCGGCCCATCCGACCCGGACCGCCCGCGGCATCTTCATTCCCAGGTCGAGCCGCGCGTCGAGCAGGCCCCGCGCGGCGAGGGCGGTCTGCAGTGCCGGGGCCAGGTTCGTGAAGTCAGGGGTGGCCGAGAAGTCCAGCTTCGCCGCACTGAGGTACTGGAGGCCAACGCGGCAGCCCTTCTTTCCCTCCCACAGCACACCCAGGTTCCCCTGGTATCCCCATGCCGTGTCGTCGAGGGACAGCTGGCCGTCGGTGGCACCCGGCGCGACGTTGTTGATCGCGATCTCCGTGTCCAGGATGCCGTACTGAGCGGCGATCCCGACCCCCAGCGACCAGCCCGCACCGAGTCGGAACGCGGCGGTGGGCTGAATACTCACCGCCTGCAGCTGGGTGTTCTGGACGTAGTAGCGCCCGACCCAGTCGTCCTCGTAGGACGCCGCCAGGCCGAAGTAGCCGGCCATCCCGATGCCGAACTTGATGTCGTCGGAGATCCCCAGCACGTAGTAGATGCCCGGGGTTGGGAGGAAGCCACTGGCGTCGCCGTCGGGGCCGGAGGTGGTCGTCGCCGGATCGGGCGAGAACTGGATGTCCAGGTAGAGCCCCTGTACGTTGATCAGCAGGTCACCGTCGTCGATCCGCACCATTCCCGCGGGGTTCTTGAACAGCGTGGACGCGTCGTGGGCCCGCGCCGTCCAGCCGGCGGAGCCCAGCCCGACGTCGCTGGCGCTGAGCTCGTAGAGGTAGAGGCCTCCGGCGGTGGCCGGCACCGCCGTGGCGACCAGCAGGGACAGCACGGCGCCGATACCGCAAAAAGCACGCTTCATCATGATCAACCTCCCGGTGGCCGATTGCCCTCGCGGGCAGCTCTGGTCCTCCGCTGACGGTCACTCCCCGGTCGCCGGAGACACCGTGGGTGCCGATCCGGCGGCCGGGACCATGCGATATCGGCTACTCGCTCATCTTGTTGTTACGCTGGGCCTCCTCGAGCTTCTTGATGTCCTCGGGGGACAGCTGCGGCCGATCGACCTTGATGGTCAGCTTGTCCAGCCTGGCGGTGAGCGGGAACGGCGGCTTGTAGTCGGCGTCGTTCACGCCGGTGAGGGTGTCGGAGCCGATGTCGAAGGCCTCGTCCCATTGCAGGATCATCGGGATCGTCTTCTCCATCTTCTTCGTCTGGACGTCCTTACCATCCACCCTCAGGGTTCCGGTGCCGGGCTGGGCGAGGCCGCTCATGTTGTTGTAGGTGAGGGTCCCCACGCCCAGGCCGTCGTACTCGAAGTCGAACTCCACGGTATGCCGGCCCGGGGACAGGGCCTGCGGGCCCTCCCACTTGATCCGCTCGAGATCCAGCATGTTCCACACGAACACCGGCTTCCCCTTCAGCAGGTAGAAGCCGTAGCCCGCGAACCTCCCGCCGGAGGTCAGGATCATCCCCTCGGCGCCGCCCCGCGGTACATCGATCTCCGCGGTGATGGTGTAGGACGAGTCGAGCAGCGACGGCGAGTCCCCCTGGGGCAATCCGGTCATGGGCCGGGTGTAGACGAACTCCGTCCGGCCGGCCGTGATGTTCGGGCGCGGCGCGATGATGCGGGCCGCCACCGAGGCGTCCATCGGGAAGACCTGGTACTTCTTCGCCTCCTCGATGAACAGCTTCTTCAGGTCCTGGACCTTGTCGGGGTGATCGTCCACGACGTTCTTCGACTGGCTGAAGTCCTCGTCCAGGTTGTAGAGCTCGAGGACCTGGTTGTTCAGGGGGTCGGGGTTGGCCGGCCCGAAGGCCTCCCAGGGTGCGCGGTTCACCTTGGTGCTCAGCAGCCAGCCCTCGTGGTAGAGGGCCCACTGTCCCATCATCTCGAAGTACTGGGTCGTGTGCCGCGACGGCGCCTGGGCGTTCGCGGCGTCGAAGGTGTAGGCGAAGCTCGTGCCCTCGATGGGTGCCTGCCGGATGCCGTCCACGTACTCGGGGGCCGGGATCCCCGTCACCTCCAGGAGGGTGGGCACGACGTCGATGATATGGAGGAACTGCTCCCGGAGACCGCCGGCGTCCTTGATGCCGTTGGGCCAGGAGACCACCATTCCCTGCCGGATCCCACCCAGCTTCGAGGCGTTCTGCTTGAACCAGGTGAACGGGGTGTCGAAAGCCCAGGACCAGCCCGCGGACATGTGGTTGTAGGTCTGCTCGGTGCCCCAGACGTCGTACCACTTCATCTGCACGTCCACCGGCATCATGTTGACGCCGTTGAAGAACGCCACCTCGTTCGGCGTCCCCAGGGGGCCGCCCTCGGCGCTGGTGCCGTTGTCGCCGTTGATGTAGATGACCAGGGTGTCGTCGAGCTTGCCCATGTCCTCGACCGCCTGGATGACGCGGCCGATCTCGTAATCGTTGTAGGCGGCATAGGCGGCGAAGATCTCCACCTGCCGGATGAACAGCTTCTTCTCCTCGGCGGTGAGCTTGTCCCAGGGCTTCAGGACCTCATCCGGCCATGGCTCGAGCTGGGTGTCCGCCGGAATGACGCCGAGCCTCTTCTGGTTCTCGAAGATCCGCTCGCGGAGCTTGTTCCAGCCGTCGTCGAACAGGTGCATCTTGTGGATCTTGTCGACCCACTCCTTCGTCGGGTGATGTGGGGCGTGGGTGGCACCCGGGGCGTACTTGACGAAGAACGGCTTCGACGGGTCAATCTGGTTGAGCTTGCCGAGGTGGTCGATGGCGTCGTCGGCCATGCCGGTGATCAGGTTCCAGCCCGGCTTCCCCCGGAAGGGATAGATCTGGGTCGTGTTGCGGAACAGGTTCGGCTCCCACTGGTTGGCGTCGCCGCCGACGAAGCCGTAGAAGTACTCGAACCCCATGCCGGTGGGCCACTGATCGAAGGGGCCGATGGCGCTGGCCTCGAAGGCCGGCGTGTTGTGGTCCTTGCCGAACCACGAGGTGGCGTAGCCGTTGTCCAGCAGGATGCGGCCGATGGTCGCCTTGTCCTCCGCGATAATGCTGTTGTAGCCGGGGAACCCCGTCGCCTGCTCGGAGATGACGCCGAAGCCCGCCGAGTGGTGGTTGCGGCCCGTGATCAGCGCGGCGCGGGTGGGGGAGCACAGCGCCGTGGAGTGGATGTTGTTGTAGCGCAGGCCCATCTTCGCGATTCGGTCCATCGCCGGCGTCGGGATGACCCCGCCGAACGTGCTGGGCACGCCGAAGCCGGCGTCATCGGTGATGATCAGCAGGATATTCGGGGCCTTCTTCGGGGGCACGATCCGCGGCGCCCACCAGGGCTTCGACTTCAGGGCGTCCTGCTCGATCACCCCGCCGAACTCCGGGTCCGGCGCCGGGAGCCGATCCCCCGGGATCGTGGCGGTCGCGGCAGGGGAGCCTAGCTCGCCGCTGACCCCCTGGCCGATCGCACCGCCCTTCGCGCCGGTTCCCCCCCCGCGGTCGGCGCATCCCTGGAGGGCCCAGGGCAGCACGGCCATCGCACCCAGCAGCGCGAGCTTCTTCATCGTGATCATCTCGTCTCCTCCTCCCCTCGGGAAGCCGAACCGAGCCCCGCCAGGGCGGGCGATGCGACCTCCATCTAGTTTCCATTTCCTCGATGAAACCCGACCTCCGGGACGGCCCATCGGGCTGACCCGGCGATGTCGCCGGGGTCCCGGCAGGGGCCGGCCCCCACGACCAGCGTGGGCCGTCACCCTTTGGCACCCTTACGGAGCGATCCGGTCAGGATCGCATGCACCTCGGCCGAAAGGCTGCGCCCGGACCGGTCCGAGAGCCGCTGCAGCGCCTCCAGCTCGGCGTCCGTGACGAACGTGACGACCCGGTTCCGGCGCCGCCTCTCCCGCGGACCGGGAGGACGACCCATCCTCCTCCCCCTCCCGCCGGAAGCGGACTCCTGGGACACCCTGCCGCTCCTTCCCACCGCCGGGGCGAAACGGCCCGGATTCCGGCGGATTCCAGTCCAGCCTACGGGGTTTCCAGCCAGCGACACATCAGGGATTCGCAACACTTTACATTGCCGGTTATCTGGAGCAGAATACCGGGAATCCGGAGAAGCCACGAATGACCGATCGGGCCAGCGACCCACCGAATGGGCTGTCGTTTCTGCGCCTGTCCGGTGAACTGGATGACGTCGTGAGCGCCGTGCACGCCTGGGATCTCGACTTTCGCCAGCTCGAGCCGGGCGCCATGGCCGTGGAGATCGTTCAGGCGGGCACAGCCGATGTCCTCCTGGCCCGGGTCCGTTTCTCGCACCGGCTGGAGCTGCGTGGGACCTCGCCGCGGGGGACGCGGACTTTCTCGGTGGTCGGCCGCGGCCTCCTTGGCCGCTTCCTGGGTCAGCCGGTCGACGACGCCAGCCTGCTGCTGTACCCGCGGAGCCGGGAGCTCGAGGCGGTGTCCTCGCCGCAGTTCCGTTCCGACACGATCTCGATCTCCGAGGCGCGACTGGCGGCCGTGGCTCAGGATCTCGGCCTCCGGCAGGAAGGGGAGGCCCGGAGGTCCGTGATCCGATGCTCCCCGGACATCCTGGCTGCGATCCGCAGCCGCTGCCGGGCGATCCACGAGGCGTTGCACGAGCGCCCGCAGATCCGGGAGCTTCCGGCCCTGCGGAGGGAGATGGAGTCCGAACTTCCCACCTTGCTCCTGCAAGCCCTGAACGGCGTCCCGGTGCGACAGCCCCGGCCATCGTCCCGCTCCCGGTACCTGGCTCTCTCCCGCGCCAGGGAGTTCATCGAATCGCATCTGGACGATCCCCCGACGGTGCAAACGGTCTGCGGAGCCGCCCGGGTCAGCTGGAGGACGCTCGACTATGCGTTCCGCGAGCACTATGCCCTCTCCCCCAGGGAGTATTTGAAGGCGATCCGTCTGCACGCCGCGCGCCGGGCCCTCCAGCGGTCGGGTCCGGACGAGAAGATCGCCGACATGGCCAACCGCTACGGCTTCTGGCACATGGGGCAGTTCGCCGCGGATTACCGCACGCAGTTCGGCGAGCTCCCCTCCGGGACGCGGGCCCGACCCCGGGCGGGCGTCCGGGGGCCCGGCGTCCTCGCCGGTGTCGGCGCGCCGCAGCGCCCCGCTGAGCGCCGTCCGTGATGGGAGCTGTCCCCGGCGGGAGACGACCCCGCCGCCGCCGGGATGACGGCAGCGCGGAGCCCTTGCGAATTCCTGATGTGTCCCGATGCATCTGGACAGTAGGCTCTCCTTGCGAGGGTGAGGATCCCGGTGGATGCCTCCGTTCCGCGGCGGCGCACGTTCGGCGGGAATCGCGCCATGTCTCGGGATCGCCTGGGGGCCCGCTCGTCACCTGCGGCGGCGCGGCCTGAACGGCGGCTCCGCGCCCGAGCGCAGCGGCGGAGGCTCAGGCGTCGACCTGTGCAAGTGGCCACCTGGAGGCGGTCGCGCATGACGGAAGCCCATCGACCCCGGATGCAGACGGATCGGATGAAGGCGCTGACCGACGGCGTCCTCGCCATCGTCCTCACGATCCTCGTGCTGGGGTTCGAGATCCCGGAGAGCGCCTCCGGACATTCGGGCCTGGTGGAAGTCCTGTCCGGGCTCGTCGAGCCCGCCATCGCCTACGTCGTGACCTTCGGGATCGTGTCGGCCTACTGGATCCAGCACGCCTCGATCTTCCATTACGTGCCGGCGGGGGACCGCCCCTTCTTCTGGCTCAACCTCCTGTTCCTGCTGCCCGTCACGGTGCTTCCGTTTCTCACGGATCTCCGCGCCACCTATCCTGATGAGTACCTCGCGACAGCGCTCTATGCGGCGACGAACGTCCTCTCGGGCCTGCTGCTGTTCGGCATGTGGCGGTACGGCACGGGACGGGGGCTCACGGGATCCGTCCCCCCGACGGTGGATCGCAGCATGCGCCGCCGGATCCTCCTCGGGATCTGGATCAACATCCTCGGCGCCGTGCTGGCTCCGGTGGATACGCATCTGTCCTCCCTGGTGTTCATCGCGCTGCCCGTCCTGTACGTCCAGCACCGGGTGGTGGACAGCCACTGGGGATCGGCATCCGGTTTCGAGGCATGAGAGGCGACGTGCTCCGATGCCCCCTCCCGACCTGCAGGGGGGCGATGCCGCTTCCACCGCGAGGCCATATGTGCGATCCTGGGCCCGAGAATGGCCCTGAAAACTGGACTGCATCCGGACGGGCTTCGTCCCGATCCGTTCCTGACCGAACGAAGGAGAGAGAACATGAAAGACGCGGTTCTGCGATGCGCTTTCCTGGTGACGCTGGGTCTCGTCGTCGTCCCGGCGAGCGCGGACGACCTGACGGGCTCGGACCGGTTCCTCTGCACCGCGGTGCAAGTGAATGCCTGTTACCTTGACGGCGACGATTGTCTCGACAGCATCCCCCCGTGGATCCTGGACGTCCCGCAGTTCATCGAGGTGGACCTGAACGCGAAGAAGCTGTCCACCACGAAGGCCAGCGGGGAGAACCGATCGACGGCGATCGAGTACATGGAGAGGGAGAACGGCCGCATCTTCCTCCTGGGGGTGGAGGAAGGACGGGCGTTCAGCTTCGTGATCACCGAGTCGACCGGCAGGGTGACGGTGGCCGTGGCCCGGGATGACGCCAACGTGGGCGTGTTCGGGGCCTGCACCCCGATGCCGGTGCAATAGGAGGCATGGACATGAAACGGATTCTCTTGACGATGCTCGCGATGGCGCTGCTCCTGGGCGCGATGGGCCCGGCGATGGCGCAGCAGAAAAGTCTGGCCTCGACCCTGGACGTCTACGTGTTCCCGACCAAGGGGCAGACGTCCAGCCAGCAGTCGGAGGACGAGTCGACCTGCTACAACTGGGCGGTGAAGAACACGGGGGTCGACCCGTTCAACCTCCAGAAGCAGGCGCAGCAGGAGAAGACGCAGCAACAGCAGGCCCAGGCGCAGGCGGACCAGCAGAAGCAGGCGGCAAGGAGTGCAGGCGCCGGGGCGGGGGCGGCGGGCGCGGTCGGAGGCGCTGCCGCCGGCGCGCTGATCGGCGAGATCGCCAGCGACGACGCCGGCCGGGGGGCGGCCTACGGTGCCGCGGCGGGCCTGATCATGGGACGCCGGCGGGCGCGCATGGCGCAGGAGCAGGCCGGTGCCCAGGCGGAGGCCTCGTCCCAGAAGGTCCAGCAGCAGGCCCAGCAGCAGCAGGCCGCCACCCAGGAGCAGATGACGAACTTCAAGAAGGCGTTCAGCGTCTGCCTGGAGGCCAAGGACTACATGGTCAAGTATTGAAGGAGGCGATGGCGTCGTCCTCGCTCCGGTAGATCTCGAACACCCGCGTCAGCAGGGTCATCGCGAGTAGCTCGTGGACCCTGCGGGCGGGGGAGAGCAGCTTGATGTCGCCCCCGCGCTCCGCCGTCCGTTTCTTGGAGGCCACCAGCTCGCCGAGCCCGGCGCTGTCGATGAACGTGACCAGGCTCAGGTCCAGGACGATCTGGTTGAAGCCGCCGTCGAGGAGGGCGGTGAGCGTCTCGCTCAGGTCGTCCACGGGGCGTCCCTGCAGGTCGACGGGCTTCGCGAGCTGTCGTCCGACGGTGAACTCCCCGATGAGCCGGACGACCTTCACGGGACCGTGGTGCCGTACCTCGATCGGCATCGGCGCTATTCCTCCGCGGCCGCCTGCTGGAGCATCTCGATCCGGGTGCGCTCGAACTCGTCACCCGGGCGCCAGGCCGGCAGATCGTCCGCCTCGGCCACCGAGAGGCCGACGTAGAACGCCAGCCGGACGTCCTCGACCATGCCCGCGTAGCTCCAGTCCTCGTAGACCTCGTCGGAGGGCTGGTGATAGCGCGTCTGCCGCCACCGATCCTCCATCTCCCGACCCCAGCCCTCCGGGCGGTCCAGGTAGTCCCTTCCCGATTTGAAGTAGAGGGAAGGCACCCCGATCTTGGCGAAGTTGAACTGGTCGGAACGGTAGTAGTAGCCCTTGTCCGGATCCGGCTCGTCCACGACGGCCCTGCCCTGCAGGGCGGCGGCGGCATCCAGCAGGTCCTCGAGATCCGACTTCCCGCGGCCGACGATCGCCACGTCCCGCGTCCGTCCGAAGATGTTCCCGCCGTCGATGTTGATGTCGGCGGCGATCCGCCCCGGCGGGACGGTGGGGTGCTGCGAGAAGTAGAGCGACCCCAGGAGGCCCTGTTCCTCTGCGGCGACCGGCAGGATCAGAATGCTGCGCCGCGGGCGCTCCTCCAGTCTCGTGAAGGCCTTGGCGATCGCCAGGATCGAGGCCACTCCCGAGGCGTTGTCCCGGGCGCCGTTGTAGATGGCGTCCCCGGCCTCGTCGGGCTGGCCGATCCCCAGGTGGTCGTGATGGGCGGTGTACACCACGAACTGGTCGGCGAGAACCGGGTCGCTCCCCCGCAGCAGTCCCGCCACGTTCGCGGTCCGGGACGCCACGTCCACGGTGTTCCGGAACCGGATGGAGGTCGTCACCCCCAGGGGGACCGGGTGGAAGTCGCGGCGACGGGCCGATTCCACCAGCGCCGGCAGATCCAGGCCGCCCAGCGCCACCAGGTTCCCGGCGGCCTCCTCGGTGAGCCATCCCGCGAGCCGGATCCGGGGCTCGTCGCCGGCCGGCAGCTCGAACTGCTCCCCCGTCCAGGACGTCTGCACCACTTGCCAGGGGTATCCCGCCGAGGGCTCGGTGTGGATGAGGATGGCGCCGGCGGCCCCCTGCCGCGCGGCGGTCTCGTACTTGTACGTCCAGCGGCCGTAGTACAGGCGCCGCTCGCCGGCGAACAGCTCCGGGTCCCAGTCAGGGTCGTTGTTGAGCATGAGCAGGATCTTCCCCTTCAGATCCGCCCCCTTGAAGTCGTCCCAGTCCTCCTCCGGCGCCTCGATGCCGTAGCCGACGAAGACCACCTCCGCATCCTCGATGGAGACGGATTCCTGCTGCACCCCGCTGGCGGCGATGTAGTCGTCCCACCACGCGGCCTTCCAGGTCTCGCCGTCGGCGCGGAAGGTCCAGGACTCGGGCATCTCCGACTCGATGCCCACGATCGCGATCGGCTGCCGCCAGGCACCGTCCGGGCCACCGGGTTCGTATCCCAGACCCTCGAGGTAGTTGATGAGGTACTGCTGGGTCTTCTCGTCCCCCTCGGTGGACGGACCCCGGCCGCCGTAGGCGTCGTCCGAGATCTCGTCCACGACACCGGACAGGGTGGCCTCGTCGATGGTCTCGGCGGCGGACTCGGCGTCCGCCGGGAGCTCGAGGCCTGCCCCGGCCTCGTCCTGCGGTGCCGCGCAGCCGGCCAGCACGAGGCCGGCCGCCAGCGTCAACAACCCGGCGACTCTCTGCGGTTGAAGCATCGGATGCGCTCTCCTGGTCATCTGGAAGGGAGGTTGTAGTTGCCGGTCATCTCGAGTGTATGGCCATCGAACGTGGCATCCCGACCGCGGCTCACGCTGTAGTTCCACTCGAAGGAGAATCCTCCCTGGATCCCCTCGTACTCGCCCGTGCCCTTCACGAACCGGCCCCTGGCGCGCCCGAAGCCCGCGGGGCCCGACGACTCGATCTCCACGTACACGAGATCCCCGAGCGGCCCCTTCCAGACGCACCGTCCCAGACCGCCGGTCCGGTCGTCCCGGAACGCCACGCAATCGGTCTCGAACGCCGGCACGGTCCCCTGGCTGGTGTTCAGGACCACGGTCCCCTGGTGGGAGCCTGCGGCCACGGTCCCGCCGTCGAAGTCGAGGAGGTGCACGGTCCCGGTGACGTTCCAGTAGGCGCGGAACGTGCCGCGCGGCTCGGTCCACTGCGCCGCGACATCCGGGGCCAGGCAGGGGAGAAGCAGGAGGACGGCGACGGCGAGAGCCCGCGGGCGGGCAAGCAGGGAGCGACGATTCCCGATCACTGGGACCTCCAGGGGATGGCGGAATGGCCTCGAGGGCGGGAGCGATCTTACCCCTGCGGGGTGGGGCCCTGCCAGCCCGGGTCCTTCACCACCTGCCGGCCCCGGGAGGGCCGAGAGCCTGCGTTGGACCTCCTCGATGGGTCCAGCAACCCGCCTTCGGAGGTCCGCCCTGCCCCGCAAGCTCTCCATCCCTCCCGTCAGACCGTCGCGTCCTGCCGCCACGCGGGTTCCCTGCATGTCCGGTCGCTGCGGTGGGTCTCCCCCCTTCGAACCGGCAGGTGTTGAACCACCCGGGACAGGGGGCCCGGCTCAGGGCGCCTCGGCCTCCTGGATGGCTCGCAGGAAGGCGACGAGCGCCAGGATGCGGCGCCGCACCGCGGCCTCCTGATCGACGTCGGTCCCGGTCTCCTGGAAGGCGTAGCCCCAGACCGGCATGTCGCCGGGCCCGTGCGCGGCTACGATGTCCCGACCGTCGATCTTCGCGTAGACCTCCTCGTCGGGGAAGACGCCGTCATGCCGGGAGCGGATGCGGGTCAGATCCGCCGGGCGGGTCTTCAGCTCGTCGGCCACCGGCCCGTCACCCCGGGCGGCCTCTCCGTGGCAGCTCCTGCAGTAGAGACCGTAGAGGAACCGGCCCTCGGCCACGGGATCCGGCCCGCGGGGGGCCGGTCCCGCGGCGATGGCACCCATCGCGGCCAGCACCGCGAGAGGCCCCACGATGCCTTGCAGTCTATGGGTCATGAGTCCTCCCGTCGTACCGCCCAGAAGCCATAGCCCAGGTCGCCGACGCGGAAGCCGTCGGTCTGGTCCCGGCTCGCCGCGGTGAACGGGCGGGGGTCGTCCACCCGCTCATGCCCCGCGTCGTGCGAGCGGCCCCGCCGCGATGGCGAGCGACCGCTCGTTCACGCTCCACGTCGCCTCCACGGGCAGCGGCAGAGGGATGTAGTTTCGAGTTCCTTGCTCGTCAGCATTCCGGCGGCTTCCCGGTAGTCGGGTCTTGCCTGGAAAGACCAGGCGAGGCCCGCGAACTTCCAGCGCGCGCGGCCGAGCTCCGCTCGGTGG
>JASFRI010000075.1:0-13090 GCA_050115015.1 Acidobacteriota bacterium | reverse complement strand
CTCCTGGAATGGATCCGGCGCCGGGACAAGACCTTCAGCGGCGAGCTGAAGGACTACCTCTTCACCAAGAAGCCCCTCGCGCACGACTGAGTGGCCCCATTCCCCAATACGGTGGCATTCGATCGCCGCTGTTTCGTTCCGCTCCCTGCGGCGTAGCGCTGCCCCGAACTGGGGCCACGGGGGCTACGCCTCGGTCGCGCGCCTTGCCGGCGCGGCGCATCGTCGCCCTCGGTGCGTCACCGTATTCCTGAACTGGACCACTACTGAGCCAGGGGGGCGGGGCGGCTCAGGGATCTTCGACGCGGACCTCGGGGACGTAGACGCGCTGCACGACGGCGAAGACCACGGCCGTGGTCCAGCCGAACATGATGATCCCGTTCGCGGCCTCGAAGGAGGCCAGCACCCGCCAGTGCCCGTCGAGGACGATGTCGCCGTACCCCAGCGTGGTGAAGGTGACCATCGAGAAGTAGATCGCCGGCTCCAGCGCGGAGAACGCTCCAAGCAACAGATACGTCGTCGCCCAGGCGCCCACCTCGAGCAGCGAGGCGGCGAACATCAGCAGGATCGCGCTGGTGACCACCTGGACCGGCCGGACCCGCGACCCGCGGGCACGGCGCCGCGCGTAGGCCCGGAGGGCCTTGATGGTGATCGTCATGAACGCGCCGTGGATCGCCGTGGTGATGAACAGCATCAGCGCGCCGATGCCGATGATCAGCAGCATGAAGAGCCCTCCCGGTCACCCCCTCGCACCGGCCGCCTCGAGGCCGGACCGGCGGCCGAGGAGCGCGACAAGGGGGTTGGCGCTGAACCCGTGCGCCAGGATGCTGAGCAGCACGGTGAGGAACACGGTGATGGAGAGCCTCTCCGTGCCGGGCAGCTTGTTCAGCACGATGACGATGAAGACGATGCTCGCCAGGCCCCGCGGACCGAACCACCCGGCGAACAGCTTGTCCCCGGTCCGCAGGCCCGAGCCGGAGAGGACCAGGAACACCGGTAGCATGCGCACCACGGTGAGGCTGAGTGCCGCGTAGACGACGATCGGCCAGGACAGGCTTCCGGCGAGACGTCCCACCATCGCGGATCCGAACAGGACCCAGGTGATCAGGGCCAGCGTATCCCCGATCCCCTCGGCCGGCCGGAGCAGCCGCTCCTTGCGCTCCCGCGCCAGGGCGCCGAACAGGAGGCCGCCGCTGAACGAGGCGATGAAGCCGCTGCCTCCCAGGATCTGCGAGATCGCGAAGCACGAGAACGCCAGGGCGACGACGGCCATGCGCTCCCAGGGGTCGGTGAACCAGCCCGCCTCGGCGGAGCGACCGACCGCCCAGCTGCCGGCGGCCGCCAGGAGAAGGCCGACGGCCAGCCCGATCCCGATCTGCTCGGCCACCAGACGAACCCCGAGCCGCGCTCCTCCTCCGGTCGCGCCGGTGGCGAATGCGAGGAACAGGAACAGGACCGGCACGCAGATGCCGTCGTTCAGGCCGCTCTCGACGTTCAGGCCCTCCCGGATGCTCGCGGGCACCTTCGGGTTCGTCACGACGGCGCTCCCCAGCGCCGCATCGGTGGGCGCCAGCATCGTCGCCAGCAACGCCACCTGGATCATCGGGAGGCCCGGGAAGAGCACGATCCCGGCCCCGAACCCGGCCAGGATGGTCAGCGGAAGCCCGACCAGGAGCAGCCGTATCGGGATCTGCTCGCTCCGGCGGAGCACCCCCAGGTCCGTGCCGGCGGCATCGGTGAACAGCACCACGGCCAGCGACAGCTCCGCGAGGGATCGCAGTCCCTCCCCCGTGACCTGGAGGTCGAGGATACCCAGACCGTGAAAACCGACGAGGAAGCCGAAGCCGGTGAAGATGATGGGGCCGCTGAGCGGCATGCGGTCGATCCGGCCCGCGATGAGGCTGTAGACGAGCACGAAGACCGACAGCACCGCGAGGTTCGCGTACATGGGCGCGGCGATTATCTCACAGGAGCGGGGCCGGGCCGGTCCCGGTGTCCGGCGGTTCGCGCCGCGGCGGCCCCCGAGGTTCGACCGGGGTTGCGTGACAAGGCCGGGAAGCTATCGACTTCTGCCTGGCCTGGCGGATCGGGGCCGGCTACGCCCGGTTCGCGACGCTCGCCTTCACCGCGGCGAGCGGCCCTCACGGGGGGCCGCCCGGCGGCGTCGGCGCGCCGAGGGTCAGGACTCCGCACCGCGGCGCGGCGGACACCCGCCGCAGCGCCGCAGGAGCTCCTTGCGGGCGTCGAGCTCCACCTGGCGGACGCGCTCCCGGCTGAGGCCGAGACCCCGTGCCACCTCCCTCAGGGACTGCGGGTCCCCGCCGTCGAGGCCGAAGCGCGACACCAGGATGCGCCGTTTGCGGCGCGACAGGTACGTCAGGGCCCGGTCGAGGCAGGCCAGCATCAGCTTCCGGCTCACCTCGGTCTCGGGGTCGTCGCCCCCGGCGGGCAGGAAGTCCCCCAGGGAGGTCTCGCCGTCCTGGCCGACGGCGGCGTCCAGCGAGACGGCGCCGTAGCGCTCCAGCAACGACCCGCCGCCACCGGCCACGGCCACCCCGGGATCGTCCAGATGGGCCGGCCGCCGGCCGCGCACCGTGGTGGACGGCGCCGGCTTCCCGGAGGCGCGGCGGAGCCGGCGGCGCTCGTAGCTCGTGACCCGGACGACCAGGGAGTGCTCCGCCAGGGCGGCCAGGATCGCCTTGCGGATCCACCAGACGGCGTAGGTGATGAACTTGGTACCGTTCCCGGGATCGAAGCGGCGGGCCGCCTCGATGAGACCGACGTTCCCCTCGCTGATGAGGTCCTCGAACGGGAGACCCCGGTTGCGATACTCCTTGGCGATCGAGACGACGAAGCCGAGGTTGGCCTCCACCAGCCGGTTCCGCGCCCGCCGGTCGGGTAACCCCCCGGCCACACGGC
Organism: Acidobacteriota bacterium; assembly: GCA_050115015.1. GTDB lineage: Bacteria > Acidobacteriota > Polarisedimenticolia > CBDVAL01 > CBDVAL01 > JASFRI01. Next base: position 10,174 of record JASFRI010000075.1, on the reverse strand, counting down.
GCTCGGTGACGCGGTCCAGGCGGGAGTAGCGCCGCACCTCCGAGAGGTAGAGGCCGAGGCCGGAGCGCTCGCTGTCGCGGGGTCGCGGCGCGCCCTTCATCGCGGGCCCCCTTCCGGGCGGCGTGCGGCCGCGCGACCGCGCGAGGGCGCGCTTGGGCGGTCCGGGACCTCCCGGCGCCGTGCTCCCTCCTCGCGGCGCAGCGACGCGACCCGCGGGACCCTCCGCCCTAGGGCGGCGGGAAAAGGGCGCTCCCGGACGTCCCGGCGCCGGCCTCCGGAGGGCGAGGCCCTCCAGCAGGCGGGAGGCACGGCGGGCGGCGGAGACGTCCAGGAGCGCGGTCCCCATCCCGGGGCCCGGTGCTCCGTGGGTCGTACGACCCAGCCGGTCCGATCGGACCGGGGTGCGACCGTCCACCGTGGCGCGCAGCCTCTCACCAGGGGCGTCTCCGGGGAGGGAACGGGCTGCCGGGCTCGGTGAGGGTCGCTTGCGGGCATCGGGTACCTCCGGTTCGGGGACGGGGGGAGTGTGTAGCCACTGGACGCACGTCGCCATCCGGCATACGCTCTAGCGGCGGACGGGAGGCCCGGCAGCGGGTTTCCCCCCTCTATCCGACAAACGACGGATGCCCATGGCACACCGGATCGACACGGAGAACCCCCGGTTCCTCCTGGTCACCAGCCTGCTGCTGCTGGCGATCACCGTGGTCGGGGCGGTGGACCTGATGCTCGACGTGCCGATGCGGGACCCCTTCCACCTCGTCGTCGAGCTGGCGTTCATCTCCCTCTGCCTGGGCACGGCCGCGTACCTGCTGCGCGGCTGGCGCCGAGCCTGCCGGTCGCTCTCCAGCGTGCGGCAGGCCCTGGAGCGGCGTCAGGAGGAGCGGGATGAGTGGAGGGCGCGGGCGCAGCAGATCCTCCAGGGGCTGGGGGAGGCGATCGACGGGCAGCTGAAGCGCTGGCGGCTCACCGAGGCCGAGCGGGAGACCGCGGTGATGCTCCTGAAAGGATACAGCCACAAGGAGATCGCGGCGCTGTCCGGGCGCAGCGAGCGGACCGTCCGCCAGCACGCCGTCGCCGTCTACCGCAAGTCCGGCCTCTCCGGCCGCGCGGAGCTCTCCGCCTTCTTCCTCGAGGACCTCCTCCTCCCCCTCGACGACCCCCGCCCCGCCACCACCACCGCCTCCCGCTAACCCCCGCCCCCTAACCTCCTCCTCCCAAACCACTTACCCCAGGGTCAGACCTGAAGTGTGCAGCCCTGCGCGGACCGTTGCCGCCGGCGTGAGCACTCCACCTGTCGCTGGATCTGCGAGACGCGCGATCCGGAGATCCCGAACAGGGACGCGACGTCCTTGCGGGGGACGTTCGCGAACCGCCGCAGCGCGAAGACGGCGGCGCGATACGCCTCGCGATGCTCCCGGGAGAGGATCGCCTCGCGGTCGACCCGAAAGGCCTGGCTCACCGCTGCCAGGACCTCCTCCGCGGTGGGACGCGATGGCAGGAGCTGCGCTACCCGGATGTCGGCGTCGGACCGCCTCGGGACCCTCGCCTGCATCCGAGCCCGGAAACTCCTTCCGCCAAGCCAGATCTGGCCGTGCACTGCGCCGAACGGCGATCCCGCGGCGACCCCTTGCTGCACATACTCGCGGTAAGCTCGCTGAGCCTGCCGCAGGTCGCTTCCGAAGCGCCCGAGGATCGCCGTCACCGTCAGCCAGTCGGGTGCCGGTTCGAGCCCAGCGGTAGCCCGGTAGCTGCTCCAGCGCCACGCACCTGCGTCCGGCACCATCCCGGCACGGACGGGGTTCAGCACGATGTAGCGGCTGACCTCCAGCAGGTAGGCCTCCCGTTCCACGAGGAGGCTCTTGTAGCGGCCCTGGAGGACGTGCCCCACGCGGCCGTGCTCCCGGTTGAACCGCTGGCTGTACGCGCTGTTGAGCCGCTGCATCCCCCGGCACAGGCTGGGGATCGGTGTCTCGACCAGCAGGTGGATGTGATTGTCCATGAGGCAGTACGCGTGGCAACGCCACCGCCGCTGCTGGACCTCCCGGGACAGGAGGAACAGGTAACGCTCCCGGTCCCGATCGGTGAGGAAGATGTCCTGCCGGGCGTTTCCCCGGCTTGTCAAGTGATAGAGCGCTCCGGCGAACTGCACGCGAAGTTGTCTCGTCATGATGATATGGGAGCGGGCGCTAACCCGTGGGTGGGTCCTTGGATGATACACCTCTCCGGGCAACGGATCTCGGGGCTGCACACTTCAGGTCTGACCCTGTCGTGGGGGGGTGGGGGAGGGTTTCCGGGGGGGTGGGGGGTCTGGTAGAGTCTGGCGATCGGCGTGGCGCCGGATCTCCGGCCCCGGAGCCCGCGTCCCGCGAAGGAGCCCCTGCCCGATGAACCAGAAGCCGCCGCCTCCACCCTCGATCCGCTGGGCCGTGCTGCTGTTCGTCAGCCTGGCGATGTTCGGGAACTACTACATCTACGACTCCATCGCGCCGCTCGCGTCGACGCTGGAGGCGGAGCTGGGGATCACGAACAGCCAGCTCGGGTCCCTGAACGCCTGGTACAGCTTCCCCAATATCATCATGGTGCTGATCGGCGGCATGATCGTGGACCGCCTCGGGGCGCGGCTCGCGACCCTAGTGTTCACGGCGATCTGCCTCGTCGGTGCGGTCATCACGTTGCTCTCCTCCACCTTCGGGATGATGGTGGTGGGGCGGTTCGTCTTCGGCCTCGGGGCGGAATCGATGATCGTCGCGATCACCGCAGCCCTGGGGCAATGGTTCAAGGGAAAGCAGCTCGGGTTCGCCTTCGGACTGAACCTGAGCATCGCCCGGGCCGGCTCCTACGCGGCCGACCTCTCGCCGACGTGGGCGCGTGCGGCCTACGAGAGCGGGTGGAAGGCACCGCTGATGATCGCCGTGGGCTTCGCGGTGCTGTCCCTGGCGGCCGCGGCGGTTTACTGGCTGCTCGACCGGACCGCGGAGCCGCGCTACGCGCTGCACCAGCCCGCGGAGTCGGACAAGATCGTCTGGTCCGACCTGCTGAAGTTCGACAAGTCCTACTGGTACGTCGTCGGCCTCTGCGTCACGTTCTACTCCGTGATCTTCCCGTTCCGAAGCACCTTTGCCATCAAGTACTTCGAGGACGCCCACGGCCTCGACCTGGCCACCGCCGGCGAGATGAACGGCTACGTGTTCCTGGCGGCGATCTTCGCCACGCCGGCCTTCGGGCTGCTCGTCGACCGGGTGGGGAAGCGCAGCCTGTTCATGGCCTTCGGCTCGTTCCTGCTGTTCCCGGTCTTTCCGATGCTGGGTTACACGAACTGGGACCTGTGGATCTCCACGGCGATGATCGGGGTCTCGTTCTCCCTGGTGCCGGCGGTCCTTTGGCCCTCGGTCCCCTACCTCGTCTCCGAGAACCGCCTCGGCACCGCCTACGGCCTGATGACGATGCTCCAGAACATCGGGCTGATGGTGTTCAACCTCGTCATCGGCTGGATCAATGATGCAGCGGGGGCCGGCGCCGCGAATCCGGAGGGCTACCTGCCGATGCTCTGGACGTTCTCGATCCTCAGCCTCTCGGGCTTCCTCTTCTCCTACCTGTTGCGGCGCCGGGAGGTGAGCACGGCGGCGCACGGCCTCGAGACCATCAAGGCGAAGGGGCTGTAGCGAGGGGCGTGGGGACGCGAAGGACCCAGGCGTTCCGGGCGCAGCAAGCCACGCCCCCCTGCGTGCTCCCCCTGGCAGGCCGACTCGCGGTCTCCCGGGGCGGCGTCGTATATGATGATCCCCGCGAGGCGTGCCGGCCGTCCCGGCCCGAGGAGACCGAAGCCATGAAGCGAGCCGCCCTCCCGTCCATCGTGCTGGTCGCGACGCTCTTCCTCGCGGGGGCCGTCAAGTACCCCCAGATCCTCGACTCCTGGAGCTCCGGCGAGATCGGCACCTACCGCAAGCTCATCGTCGTCGCGATCACCCAGGACGACGACGTGCGGAAGCACTTCGAGGACAAGTTCGTGAGCCACCTGCGGGTGCGGAACATCGAGGCGGTGACCAGCTACTCCATCGTTCCAAACCTCGACGCTCCCGCGGACCGGGAGGCGATCCTCAAGGAGATCCGGGAGCAGGGGATCGACGGGGCCATCGCGGTCCGGCTGATCGCGCTCAAGGACCGGACCGAGGAGGCGTGGGCCGAGGAATGGCGGGCGGCCCTCGACGAGAGCCTGTCGAAGGTCACGCTGCGCCAGGTCATCGAGGAGACCGAGCCGGTGAACCTCAAGTCCGCCAAGCTCTTCGGCGTGGAGGTCGGGGTCTGGGACGCAGACAGCCTCGCCCTGGTCTGGGTGGCGCGGACCGACGCCTTCAAGCGCAAGCAGCTCCGGGACAGCGGCGGGGCCTTCGCGGAGGTAGTTCTCAACGTGCTCGAGGACGAGGGGGTGTTCCGCCGGACGCCCCGGTCTGGCGGGTAGACGACCCGGCATCGCGGGGCCCCGCGCTCGACCCCGGCAAACCCCAGGGGACAAGCTGCGCACCACCATGGATTGGCCCCACGGGTGTCCCACCAGGGGGAGGCGCAACGTGGCCACGGCGGAGGCGGCCGGTGCCTCGTGCGCCCTCCGGCGGTCGAGGGGTGAGCCGGGTGCCGGGCGCCCGGGTCGGGTGGGCGCGCCGGCTCTCCCGGACGGGTGCCCTGCCGGAGGGCTGCTGGGAGCCTCACGATGCGCGGCCGCCCCCGGTAATTCCAGGATATTTCCTGGATTATTCCTTGACAATGCATGAATCTTGGCGTTAACCTGCCTCCCATGACAGGAATGCACCCGATCCAGGTCGTGGCCCGGCGAACGGGGCTGAGCCCCGATGTCCTGCGCGCCTGGGAGAAGCGCTACGCGGCGGTGGAGCCGACCCGGTCCCCCACGGGGAGGCGGCTCTACACCGACGGGGACGTGGAGCGGCTGCTGCTGCTGCGCCGGGCCACGCTCTCCGGCCGCAGCATCGGTCAGATCGCCGGCCTGAGCGACGCGGAGCTGCGGGACCTCGTGGCCGAGGACGAGGACCAGGAGGCGCGGGCCCCCCGTCCGCGCTCGGCCACGGCCGCGCTGGCCCCGGCCCGTCCCGCCGCCGAGGTGCTCGAGACCTGCATCGAGGCGATCCGCTCCCTGGACGGCGATCGGCTCGATGCCACGCTGTCCCAGGCGGAGGTGCAGCTCAGCCCGCAGCTCCTGCTCGACCAGGTGCTCGGACCACTGATGGAGAGCATCGGCGAGCACTGGAACGCCGGGGAGCTGCGGGTCACCCACGAGCACCTGGCCTCCTCGGTGGTGCGATCGTTCCTGGGGCGCATCCGGCAGTCGGAGATCTCCGTCGCCTCCGGCCCGCGCATCCTCGTGACCACCCCCGCGGGGCAGATCCACGAGCTCGGGGCGGCCCTCGCCGGTGCCGCAGCGGCCCTCGAGGGGTGGCGCGTGACGTACCTCGGACCGAACGTGCCCGCCGCCGAGGTCGCCGCCGCCGCCGCGCAGCTGCAGCCGCGGGCCGTCGCGCTGAGCATCGTGTATCCGACGGACGATCCTCACGTCCTGGAGGAGCTGCGCCGCCTGCGCGAGTTCCTGCCGGACGAGGTCGCCATTCTCATCGGCGGCGCCGCGGCGCCGTCGTATCTTCCTGCCCTGGAGCCGCTCGACCTGGTCCACCTGCCGGACCTCCCGGCGCTGCGGGCCTGGCTGCGGGACGTACGCAAGCCATGAGGATCGCCGTCAGCGGTTCCAGCGGCCTGGTCGGCTCCTCCCTCGTGACGGCGCTGCACGACGCGCGGCAGGACGTCGCGCCGCTGGTCCGTGCCGCCGGGTCCGGGACCGACGGCATCCCCTGGGACGTCGTCGCGGGACCCGATCCGGGGGCCCTGGAGGGTGTGGGCGCGGTGGTCCACCTCGCCGGCGAGAACATCGCCGACGGGCGCTGGAGCGAGGCGCGCAAGCAGCGCATCCGCGACAGCCGTGTCGAGGGGACGCGGGGGATCGCGGCGGCGCTCGCCCGCATGCAGACGCCCCCGGGCGTCCTGGTGTGCGCATCGGCCATCGGGTTCTACGGCGACCGCGGCGAGGAGGTGCTCCGCGAGGACAGCGCTCCCGGCCGGGGCTTTCTCCCGGAGGTCTGCCAGGCCTGGGAGGGCGCCGCCGACCCGGCGCGCGAGGCGGGCATCCGGGTCGTCCACCTTCGCTTCGGCATCATCCTCTCGGCGGAGGGCGGCGCCCTCGCGAAGATGCTCCTCCCCTTCCGCATGGGGCTGGGGGGGAAGATCGGGTCCGGCGCGCAGTACATGAGCTGGATCACGCTGGACGACGTCGTGGGGTCGATCCTGCACGCGCTGCAGACGGAGGGGCTGGAAGGTCCGGTCAACGCCGTCGCCCCCGAGCCCGTCACGAACCGGGAGTTCACGAAGGCGCTCGGCCGCGTCCTCTCCCGTCCGACGCTCTTCCCCCTGCCGGGGTTCGCGGCCGGCCTCGTCTTCGGCGAGATGGCGGATGAGCTCCTCCTCGCCAGCACCCGCGTCGATCCCGCCCGCCTCCGCGACACCGGCTACACCTTCCGCCACCCCGACCTCGAGCCCGCCCTCCGCCACCTCCTCTGAACACTCCACCTCCACCCCACAACCCCCTCTCCCCCCACCACTTAAGACAGGGTCAGACCTGAAGTGTGCAGCCCAACAACCCCGGAGAGCGCGCCAGGCGACACGCGTCCCACCTGAGCCGCACAGGGGCCGGCACTGGACCGTCCCGCTGCACGCCTCCATCGTAATCCCCTGACCCACAAGCACTAACGGCAGGGTCAGACCTGAACTGTTCACCCCCTCAGCCCCTTGACTCAAGGTCACGAACGGCACGGTCCGTTCTCTCGTGTGCAGCCACACGTGGCGCTGGGCGACCGGGACCTTGCCGGCTGGACTCATCGGCGCCGACGAGGGTTCGACACCCCCCCAGGCGTCTGCCTGGTCTCTTGAGGTCCCGCGCTGGCTCACTCGTACGTACCGGCCGTGGGGTGCACACTTCAGGTCTGACCCTGTCTTAAGTGATTTGGGGAGAGGGGGATGGGAGGGAGGGGTTAGCCCGGATGATCCACCACCTGCCGGTTCGAACGGCTGGGAGCCACCCCGGCGGCGGGAATGCGACGGGCGGCACGGCGTGACGGTCTGTCGGCAGGCTCTCGGCCCTCCCGAGGCTGCAGGTAATGAATTATCCGGGTGAGGGGGCGTCGGGGGCGGGCTTGAGGATCATGCCTTCCTGGCGGCGGCCGTCCATGAGGATGGTGAGGGGCTGGTCGAAGCGGAGGTGGCGGAAGAACTGGCCGCGGCGGAGCTCGGGCTGCGAGCCGAGCCATTTCCAGTCGATGGAGCCGCTGCCGGACTCGGGGTTCACGGTGAAGTAGCCGATGTTCTGGGCGGTGAGGTTGTGGAAGAAGTGGGTCCCCTGGGAGGGGCTGACCTGGAAGTCCCGGAAGCCGGACTCGACGATCACGCTGGCGCCGGCGATCTCGTCCCAGGAGACGGGGATGCCCAGCCAGGGATCGTTCGACCCCCAGCGCCCGACCCCGATGAGCAGGTACGGCGTGTTCTCGTCGCGCAGCGCGGCGTTGAAGCGCCCCACCTCCTGGGCCGCCTCGCGGCTGCGGGCCCGGTCGAACCGGTCGTAGTCGGCGACCACGACATCCCGCACCTGCAGCTTCCCGTGACCGAGGACGCTGTCGCTGCGGCACAGCACGCGCTCCGGCTCGACCTCCTCCAGCTCGGTGCCATCCACCGGATCCGAGACGGCCTGCGGCCGCATCTGCAGGAAGCCGAACTCCTGCGGCGCCTCCTCGGGCACGGCGAGGTTGACGGCGAACTCCAGCTCCACGTCGCTGCTGGTCCCCCAGGTGCCGAGGTCCATCAGGAACGTCAGGATCTCCGCCAGCGGGAAGAGCCGGTGCTTCAGGATCGGTGCGAAGCTGACCAGGCGGATGCCGGAGCGGGAGATCCCGTCGTAGATGGCGTCGTTCTCCTGCGAGTAGGTCGACCCGACCGCCCCGAGGGTGTGATCCTCCTCCGCGGCCTCCAGGTCGAACCGGGTGACCTCGGAGTGCTCCGGCGATTCCAGCGGCGCGTCCAGCCGCAGCGCGTAGAAGGCGCGTTGCGAGTTGTTCAGCACGTCCTGCACCGAGGAGAACTGCACCACGTGCTTCGGATAGCGCGGGCAGAACCGCAGGCAGGTCTCCCCCTCCACCACGGTGCGGCCGAGCCCCAGGGCGATGGCGGCGATGCCGTCCTCGGCGGCCATCGGACCGGTGGGGTAGAAGTTGTAGGAGCGGGCCACGCCGGAGAAGGCCGGGTAGAAGCGCTTGCCGTGGGGGGCGCCCACCATTCGCTGGATGATGACCGCCATCTTCTCCTCCTCCAGGCGGTACGGCGTCGCGTCCAGGTACGCCTTGGCGTGTGTGGTGAACGTGGAGGCGTAGACGTCCTTGACCGCCTGGATCACCTTCTCCAGCCGCACGCCGGCGTCCGGCTGGTTGTTCGGCAGCATGAAGGTCTCGTAGATGCCGGCGAAGGGCTGGTGGGCGGAGTCCTCCAGCAAGCTGGACGACCGGACCGCGAGGGGGTGGCGCGCGTGGCTCAGGTACGCGGCAAGGTCCATCCGCGCGTCCTCGGGAAAAGAGGCCTTCTGGAAGCGACGTCGCATCTCCGCGTCGTCCCGCACCTCCAGCGCGAAGTCCCGCAGGTCGTTCTCCTCCAGGAACCGGTCGAAGACATCGGTCCCCAGCACGACGGCGCTCGGCACCGCGACCCGCACGCCGGGGAAGCGGTCCTCCATGGCGTAGGTGTTCAGCAGGAAGTTCGCGAACGCCAGGCCGCGCGCCTTTCCCCCCAGCGATCCGCCGCCGATGCGGCACAGCTCGATGTTCCCGTCGAAGCGCGTGCGGTCGAAGTCGGCCACCAGGCCGCGGTCGCGCTCCTTCCGGTAGCGCCGGATCGAGGAGACCAGGTCCTGCCGCAGGTGCTCCAGCGTCTCGAAGTCCGAGACCTTCCGCGGCCGGACCTCGTTGGCCAGCTCGAACTCGGTGCGGGCCTTCATCCAGTTGGAGAAGTCGTTCTTCTCGCCGTGGAAGGCGATGCTCTCCTCGGGGACGGTGCGGAGCATCCGCTCCATCTCGCGCAGGTCCGCCGCCCGGCCCACCTCGGTGCCGTCGGGCAGGACGAAGACGAAGTCGCCGAAGGAGAAGCGCTCGGTCATGAACCGTCGCAGGTCGTTCAGCAGCACCGGCGATCCCTTCAGCAGGAAATCGACCCCGATGGAGCGGGCCAGCTCCCGGTTCTGCGGCATGCTGGACTGCAGGAGGATCGGGAGGTCCGGCTTCTCCTGCCGCACCCGGCGGGCCAGGTCCACCCCGGCCAGCGGCGCCACCTCGCCCTCCCGGGGGAACTGGATGTCCGACACGATGCCGAGCAGGTCGTCCTTGTACCTCGTGTAGTAGTCCCAGGCGTCCTCGTAGGTGTCGCAGAGCAGGATCTTCGGTCGGGCGCGCATCCGCAGCAGCTTCTGGGAGAGGTTGACCCCCTCCAGCAGCACGCTCTGCGACTGCTTCACCAGCTCCGTGTAGATCAGCGGCAGGTAGGAGGAGTAGAACCGGACGTTGTCCTCCACCACGATGATCGACTGGGTGCCGACGATCTGCGTGTCGTGGGCGACGTTCCGCTTGTCCTCGATGTACTTGACGATGGCCAGCAGGATGCGCACGTCTCCCTGCCACAGGAAGATGCGCTCCACGTGCCGAAGGTCGGCGCGGGCGGTGAACTCCTTCAGCTCCCGGGACGAGAAGGCCAGCACCACCACCGGGATGTCGTGCCCGGACTCCCGCACCCGGCGCGCCAGCTCCGCCGCGTTCATGTCACCCAGGTGGAGCGACGTGACGATCAGGTTGAACTGCCGCTCTCCCTGGATCTGGCTCAGCGCCTCGGCGCCGGTGGACACCCGGGAGAGGCCGGGGATGTGGTGCAGGTTCAGATCGAGGAACTCGCTGAGGACCAGCTCGCTGATCTGGCCGTCCTCCGCCAGGATGAACGAGTCGTAGAGGCTCGACACCAGCAGCATGTTGTGGACCCGGTACGGCATCAGGTCGTGGAACCGCTGCAGCCGGCGGACGCGGCTGGTGTC
>JASFRI010000074.1:0-13095 GCA_050115015.1 Acidobacteriota bacterium | reverse complement strand
TGACCGTGGTGTTCATCCTCTTGGAGGCCTCCACGTTTCCGCAGAAGCTCGCCCGCGCCTTCGGGGAAAGATCCCTGGACCGGTTCGGCACCTTCTCCGCGAACCTGAGGCGGTACCTGGGCCTGAAGACCGCGGTCAGCCTGGTGACCGGCACCCTGGCCGGCGTCTGGGTCGCGCTCCTGGGCGTCGACTACCCGCTGCTGTGGGCCCTGCTGGCCTTCCTGCTCAACTACATTCCGAGCGTCGGATCGATCATCGCGGCGCTGCCCCCGATCCTGCTGTCCCTGGTCCAGTTCGGCCCGGCGCGGGCACTGACGGTGGCCCTCGGCTACCTGGCGATCAACCTGGTGATGGGGAACCTGATCGAACCCCGGCTGATGGGACGAGGTCTCGGGCTGTCACCGCTGGTGGTGTTCATCTCGCTGCTGTTCTGGGGGTTCGTCTTCGGGCCGGTGGGCATGCTGCTGTCGGTCCCCCTGACGATGACCTTCAAGATCGGTCTGGAGAGCAGCGAGTCCACCCGGTGGCTGGCCGTCCTCCTCGGGCCGGCCATTCCCGACCACTCGGAACGCGGCGGAGGAGCGTGATGCCGTTCCCCGACCCCCGGGAGCTGCTGCCCCATTCCGGCTCGATGGCCCTGCTGCGGGAGGTGCTCGAGGGTGACGAGACATCCCTGACGTGCGCGGCGACGATCGGTGGAGCATCGCCGCTGGCAGATCCCGGGGGAGCGCCGGCCATGGTCGCCCTGGAGCTCGCGGCACAGGCCGCCGCCGCGCACCATGCCGGGCGCGCCTCCGGAAGCGGGCCCGGCGGTGCAGTCGAGGGCTACCTCGTGCGGGCCCGGGACGTCCGGCTCCGGGTCCGGAGGCTCCCCGCGGACCGGCCGCTGCAGGTGGAGGTCCGGCTCGAGGGGAGCGCTCCCCCGCTCGCCATGTACTGCTTCACCGTCCGCGCCGGGGACGAGGAGATGGCGGCCGGCCGCATCTCGACCTGGTCCGCCTGACGCGTCGTCCCCACGGTCCTCCTACGGCGTCACCATCGGCTCGGGGAGCTGCTCGTGGGCCTTGAGGAAGGCCACCACGTCGATCAGCTGGCGGACGGACATCACGTCACTGTAGTCCCCCATCCGGGAGTGTCCCCGCACGTCCATCACTCCGCTGGCGAACCGGGTCGCCAGCGCATGGTCGGGATGGATGATCGCCATCGCCAGCTCGCTGTCCGTGCGCCGCCGCGAGACCACCGCCAGATCGACGCCCACGGGCGGGTCCGCCACCGGGAGGGCCATGTCCACCCCGGCCACGGTGTGGCAGCTGTTGCACTGGAGCTCGACGAAGGTGTCCCTCCCCGCGGCGGGATCCCCGGCGGGAAGGACGAAGGCGGAGGACTCCCGGCCGCAGCCGGGGACCGCCAGCAGGAAAAGCAGGAACAGCACGGATGCGGCGGGGAGAAGGCGTCGGGTCATGGCACACCTCGACTCGCCCCGGGGCCGGGGCGCGGGCGCCCGCGCGCCGCGCCGGCCTCCCCCGGCCGGTGCGGGGCCGGACGGTGAAACCACCGTTCCCTCGCCTCACCCGGATCCTACCGCAGTGGACGGCCTCCCGCCCGGCCTCGGCGCCGCTTCTGGGGTAGAATGCTCCGCGGCCGCGCCGGGGCGTCGGCGGGCCAGCCATATCCGACAACCGACAATGGAGGTAGTTGTCATGCGTAGAGTCGTCACGTCGCTCGTCCGCACGCTCATGCCGGTGGCAGCCTTGATCCTGTCCCTCCCGGCCCCCGCCCAGGATGCGCCGCCGGCGAACCCGGAGGCCCTGGACCGCTACCTGACGGCCATCCAGTCGGACCTCGCCGCCCGGCGCGACGCGGCCCTCCGGACGCTGATGGAGATGGACGCGACGGAGTCCGAGACCTTCTGGTCGCTGAAGAGCGATTACGATCAGCAGCTCGCCGAGCTCGCCGCCCGGCGCCGCGACCTGATCCGGGACTTCGCGAAGGTCTATGACCGCCTGACGCCGGAGATCGCGGCCCCCCTGGCGAAGCGCACGTTCGGACTGGAGCAGGATCGCATCTCCCTCCACAGGAAGTACTTCGACATCATGGCGGAGCGGGTGTCGCCGGGGACCGCGGCGCGCTTCCTGCAGCTCCAGGGGCAGTTCGAGACCATGGCCCTGGTGAAGGTGTTCGCGGCGGTCCCGCTCGCCTCCCACGGGGAGGAGTCCGACGCCGCCGCCCAGGCCGCGAAGATCCAGGAGTTCTTCGAGACGATGAAGGGGGACCTGATCCCGGCGCGGGACACGGCCCTGGCGGAGCTCGTCAAGCTCGACGGCGACGAGGCCCGGGAGTTCGACGCCCTGAAGTCGGCCCACGACAAGGAGGAGGCCAAGATCCGCAAGGAGCGCCGCAAGCTCCTCGCCGACTACAAGAGGGTCTACCAGAACTTCACCGCGGACGAGGCCCGCGCCCTCTCGGAGCGCCTCTTTCAGATCGAGGACGAGCGCCTGGCCCTGCGCCGGAAGTACCTCGACCTGATGACGGAGAAGGTGGGGGTGGTCCCCGCGGTCCAGTTCTTCCAGGTGCAGAGCCGGTTCGAGACGATGGCGGACCTCCAGGCGGCGACCTACGTGCCCCTGGCGGTGGACTGAGCTCCGTCCGTCCCGCCCCACACGTCGCCGAAGCAGAACCACTGGTGCGGGCGCCGGCGGATCGCCCACTCGATCTCCCCCGCGAGCGCCGCCGCAGCAGCGCGGAAGTCCGCCTCGCGGTCCTCGGTGCGCGGCACCTGGACCGGGGGCCGCATGGCGACCCGGTAGCGCAGGCGCCCCTCCCGGAACACGAACACGGGGAGCACCCGGACGCCGGCGGCACGGGCCAGCGCCAGCAGGCCCTCCGGGATCCCGTACGGCCGGCCGAACATGCGTGTCGTCGTGACGCTGCCCCGGGTCCGTGGACGATCCGCCTGCAGCGCCACCAGCGCGCCCCGGCGTAGCGCCGCAAGCAGCGCGATGCCGAGGGCCGGCTCCCGGCCGGCGAAGTGGGTCACCTGCCCCGGCACCGCGTGCTCCTCGGTGACCTGCTCCACGAACCTCTGGGCGCGGGGGTCCATCTCCTCCTCCCGCACGATGTGGATCTCCCGGCCCTCCTCCGTGGCGGGGATCGCCGAGCCGACCTCCCAGTTCCCCAGGTGCGCCGTGGCCAGGATGAACCCCTCGTCGCTCGCCAGGGCCCCCGTCCAGTGCTCCAGCCCCTCCACCGTGGTCCGCACCTCCCGTCCGGGGACCCCCTGCTCGTAGCGCTCGGTGAGACACCAGGCGAAGCTCCACAGGGTGCGGAAGATCCGGACCTGGCGACGGGGCCAGCCGCAGGGACCGAGCACCGGGACGAGGTTGCGGTCGATGGCCCCGCGGATGCGGAATAGGAAGAGGAAGAAGAACCCGGTGAACAGCGTCAGGAACGGGACGATCACCCAGCGGGGACGCGTGGCGCCGAAGCGGTGGAACCGGTACCAGAAGACGCCGGTGACGTGGAGCGGCCCGAGCAGCCGCCGGAGGGTTCCCACCCGCGGCGCGTGGGGTGGTGCTGCCGCCTCTCCGGTCATCCTCTCCTCCGACGCTCCCCGAGGCCCGCCAGGGCCGGTACCACCGATACCGTGACCAGCAGCGTCAGCAGGACGCCCACGGCGATCATCGTCCCGCCGTTCCGCAGGCCGGGCACGTGCGACAGGTACAGACTCCCGAATCCGGCGGCCGTCGTCAACGTCGTCACCACCATCGCCGCCCCGGCGCCTTCCACCGAGGAGACGATGCCGCCCGACGGGGAGGCCCGTGTGCGGTGCAGGACGTGGAGGCCGTCGTCCACGCCGATCCCCAGCATCACCGGCAGGACCGCCAGGCAGAACAGATCCAGCGGGACGTCGAGGGTCCCCCAGATCCCGAAGGTCCAGAGGGATCCCAGCAGCACGGGCAGCACGGCGAGGAGCGCCGGGATGGGGCGGCCGCGGAACCCGAGCAGCACCGCCACGCCGACGATCGCCGCGGCGATCCCGCCGAGGCGGGAGAGGTCCCCGAGGGCCACGCGTCGCAGGGCCGCGCCCACGCGGCCCGCCGAGGCCAGCGCCATCCCCGGGGCGATCCCCGCCAGATCCTCCAGGACGGGGCCCGGCGGCCCCACCGGCCAGCGCTCCTCGGGAAGCCGCAGGCGGATCGCCACGACGGCGCCGTCCTCCCGCTCCCGGATCGACTCTCGGAGCCAGTCGGGCCAGGAGGATCGGGGAGGGGAGGGCGGCACCTCGCCGCGGGCCAGGGCCTCCAGGCTCCGGAGGGCCGGCTCGAAGGGCTCCACCCGGAAGCCGTCGGCATCCAGCTCTCGGCGCAGCGCCCGTACCGCCTCCGCCAGCGGCAGCGCCTGCACGGCGGCGACCCGCTCGCGGAGCCGCGCCCCGAGCAGCAGCCAGTCCGAGGGGGACTGGATGCTCGCCTCCTCCTCGAGGAGGTCCCGGAGCCGCGCCCGCAGGGCGGCGGCCCGGTCCAGGGCCTCCCCCAGGTCCCGGCCCGGGACCATCAGCGTCGAGGTCTCGAACTGGAGGGAGAACGCCCGGGAGAGCGCCGCCTCGGCCGCCAGGGCGGGATGGCTCTCGGGCCGGAGTCGGCGCGGGTCGGGGTCGAGGCGCGCCCGGGCCAGGCCCCACCCCGCGAGCACCGACATCCCCGCCGCAAGCGCCAGGACCGGCACGGGGTGCGCCCGGCACAGGCGGGCGATCCGGGCCAGCAGGCGGCCTGCCGCGGGGCCGAGCGACCAGGAGCGCTCCCCCGTGCGCGACATGAGGACGAGCAGGGAAGATCCCGCCAGGACCGTCGCCACGAGGATCGCGCCGATCCCGATGGCCACCGTGAGGCCCAGCTCCCGCAGCGGCCGGAACCGGGCGAAGGCGAGGCAACCGAAGCCGGCGAAGGTGGTCAGCGCGGAGGCGAGGATCCCCGGCCCCGTCAGCCGGAAGGTCCGGCAAAGCGCCCTTTCCCGCGGGTCGCCCGCCGCGAGCCGGGACCGGAACTCCCCTCCGCCATGCACGACGTAGTCGACGCCGAGGCCGATGAGGACCGCGGCGAAGCCGACGCCGACCGCCGTCACGGAGCCCCGCAGCTCCCCGAGGATGCCCAGGGTCCACACGGCTCCGAGGCCCACAGCCGCCAGCGCCGCGACGGGTACCTGCAGGCCGCCGGAGGCCAGGATCAGGATGACCAGGACGAGGAGCAGGGAGGCGGTGCCGGTGTCGATCAGATCCGCGCGAAGCGCGGCCTCGTCCTGCACGGCGTAGAGCGGCCCGCCGACGGCCAGGAACTCGATGGGAAGCCCGGTCTCCAGGCGGGTGGCCGCGCTGGCCTCGTCGAGCGCCTCCTGGACGCGTCGCCCGGACGCCACGTCGAGCTCCGAGCTCGCCGGGGCAGCCACCACGAGCGCCATGTCCCGTTCCGGCGACAGGAACGAGCCGGTCAGGGCGTCCATCCCGGCCGGCGCGTCCCGCAGCCCGGCCATCCATGGCGCGAGCCCGAGCGGATCGCGCCGGGCCAGCGTCCCCGCGACCCCTCCCATGGGGCCGAGCAGCTCCTCGTGCAGGAGCCGGACCCGCTCCCGGATGGCCTCGGGCTCGAGCCGGCGGCGCACCGCGGCGTCGTCCTCCGGATCCGTGAACAGGATCGCCCGTGGGAGGACCTCGTCCAGGAAGAAGCTCTCGGACTCCGGGAGGATCCCCGCCCGCGCCGACCGCACCGCCGTGTGCGCCGAGAGCCGGTCCGCCAGCACCTCGGCGGCGGCCGCCAGGTCCTCCCCGTCGACCGCCTCCCCGGGCAGGGCCCGGACGCCGACGAACAGGCTCTCGGCGCCGCCGAAGGTCTCCAGGAACTCGCGGTAGTCGTCGAAGGCGGCCTCCCCCGAGGGCAGCATCGAGGAGAGATCGGCGACGATGTGTACCCGGAGGGCGAAGGGCAGCGCCACCAGCCCGGCCAGCAGGCCCAGCCCCAGCGCCCGGAGGGGATGGCGGGCGATCCACCCGGCGAGCACCGGGCCCGCCGCCCGGGGTTCAGGCGGAGGCACCGGCGTCGACGACGAGGGCCTGCCCGGTGATCGCGGCGGCCTCCGCGGACAGCAGGAAGCAGACCGCGGAGGCGACCGCCTCCGGCGACGTTCCCCCGGGCATCACCTCGCTGGCCCGGAGCCGCTCGACGACGAACTCCGGGAGGTCCGCGACCATGTCGGTGGCCACGAAGCCCGGCACGACCGCGTTGACCCGGATCCCCCGGCGGCCGACCTCCCGGGCCAGCGACCGGGTCAGGCCGAGGACCCCCGCCTTCGCGGCGCCATAGGCCGTCTGCCCCGCCACCCCGTGGAGGGCGGTCAGCGAGGAGAGGTTCACGACGCTGCCCGAGCGCCGCGGCACCATCGTCCGGAGGACGGCCCGGCAGCAGCGGAACACGCCTCCCAGGTTGACCTCCATCGCCGCGTCCCAGTCACCGTCCGCCGTCAGCGCCAGCAGGCCGTCCTGCCGCACCCCCGCGTTGTTCACGAGGCCCTCGATCGGGCCGAGGGCGGACTCCACCTCGGTCACGAGGGATGCGGGGCGCTCCCGGTCCGCCAGGTCGAGCGCGAACGCCCGGGCGTTCCCGCCGGTGGCCGCCTCGATCTCCCGGGCCGGTTCCTCGCCGCTGCGGAAGGTGAAGGCCACCTTCCAGCCGCGGTCGACGAGCATCTCCACGACGGCCCGGCCGAGGCCGCGGCTGCCTCCGGTGACCAGCGCGACGCTCATGGGCGGGCCTCGAACCGGGCCCGGGTCACGGCCCGGGCGATCCGCAAGCTGTCGACGACGGCGCGGTAGTGGCTCGTGTGGTAGCCGTCCACGAAGCCGAGCCGTACGGGAACGGTGACGACCCGCAGGCCGCGTCGCACCGCCCGGACCACCACCGCGCTCTCGGCATCGAAGCGGCATTCGGGAAAGCCCGTGATCTCCAGCAGCGTCCGGCGGTAGAGCCGGAAGCCGCTCTGGACGTCCGAGAGCCGGCAGCCCGCCACGAGCGAGATGGCGCGCGACGAGAGGCGGTTGCTCGTGCGGCGCAGGGGGCGCATCCCCGCGAACAGGTGGTCCCGTCCGCCGATCACCAGGTCCGCGCCGGCGGCCTCCAGCAGCTTCGGGATCTCCTCGGGGAGGTGCTGGCCATCGGCGTCCAGGGTCAGCACCGCGTCGAACCCGCGGGAAAGGAGGTCGTCGAAGGCGGTCCGCAGGGCTGCCCCCTTCCCCCGGTTGCGGGAGTGCCTCAGGACGCGGGCCCCCGCCCGCCGTGCCGCGGCGCCGGTCTCGTCGGAGGAGCCGTCGTCGACGACCACGACCTCGCCGATCCTCTCCCGGGTGCGCAGCACCACGCCGGCGATGCTCGATCCGGCCTCGTAGGCCGGGATCGCCGCGGCGACGCGGACGGGCGGGTGGGACCGGGTCATCCCGCGCGCTCCAGCACCGCCCAGGCCGCCGTGCCTCCCGCCGCCAGCGCGGAGACCAGCACCCGGCCGCGCGGCCCCGTGACGCCCCCCCACGCGGGCATCAGGCCGATCTCCGGGTCCTCGCGATGGGGGCCCGGAGGCGGCCCGCTCCGTCCGTGCAGGGCCGCCACCGCCGCCCCGAGGAGGCCGCCGCCGAACTCCCCGGTGACCGCCTTCGGCGCCAGGACCGGGGGGCGCCGGGTCGGGTCCGGGAAGAGCTCGACGAGGGTGCGACCCTCGAGACGATCGCCCCGACGGGAGCCCGACGCCCCCGACACGACGCCGTCCAGGGAGTCGGGGGACAGCCCGGCGTGCTCGAGGCCGCGCCGGATCCGCTCGCCCAGGATCGTCTCCCCCGTTCCCCAGTCGGTCACCGTCGCGGTCGGATCGTGCCCGCCGAAGAGGGCGAGCACCCGGGCGAGCGGCCGGGCGCCCCGGGCCCGCGCGTCCTCCTCGCGCTCGAGCACGAGGACGGTGGCACCCTCCGCCAGCACGAAGCCGTCCCGTCCCCGGTCGAGGGGGCGGGCGGCCTCGGGCCGTGCCGGCGCCGGCCGGGCCAGCGCCCCGAAGCCGTCGAACACGGCGTGGGTCAGCGGGGTGACCTCGTCGACGGCCCCGACCAGGGCGCGCCGGACGCGGCCGGCCCGCACGTCCGCCGCACCCCGCCCCAGCGCGAGCAGGCAGCCCGCCTCGCGCTGGGTGATCGTGGCATTCGGCCCACGGGCGCCCACCGCCAGGGCGACCTGCGCCGCGGGCGCGTTCGCCACGGACTCGGTGAAGTCGAAGGGGGAGGCGGCGGTGGGCCCCTCCTCCCGGATCTGGGACAGCAGCTTCTCGGTGGCGGACGCGGGTCCGATGGCGCTGGACAGGGCGACGGCGGTACCGGGGCCGCCGGCGTCGTCCTCGAGGCCTGCAGCCCGCAGGGCCATCCGCGCCGCCGCCACCGCCATCCGCGACGGTGGGCTCATCCGCCGGGCCGCCCGCTGCGGCACCCATGGCGACAGGTCCTGACCCGCCGCCAGGCCCGCCAGCCGGGACGAGCCCCCTCGATGGTGGCCCGCGGAACGATCCACCTCCGAGAACGACGGTCTCCCGGCCTCCAGGGCCGCCACCAGCGTCTCGAGACCGCACCCACAGGGTCCCACGGTGCCCAGCCCGGTGATGACGACGCGCGTCATCGCCCGTCCTCCGGGGGCCGGCGGAAGACGAGGGCCGCGTTCGCCCCCCCGAACCCGAGGCTCGTGGACAGCGCCGCCCGCACGCGCTCCCGGCGGGGCTCCCCGCGGACCAGAAGGACGGGAAGCGTGGGGTCCACGTCTCCCGGCCCCGCCACCGGGTGCACCTCCCCGTGGTGGAGCCCGAGGAGCGTCGCGACCGCCTCCACCGCCCCGGACGACCCGAGGAGATGGCCGACGTGGCCCTTGGTGGCGGTCACCGGGATTTCGCGGGCACGGTCCCCGAACACCGTCCGGAGGGCGCGCCACTCGGAGGCATCGTTGTGCGGGGTCCCGGTGCCGTGGGCGTTGACGAGGTCGATCTCGTCCGGGGACACCCCACCGTCCCGGAGCGCCGCGAGGATCGCCTCCGCCGCGCCCCGGCCCTCCGGGTCGGGAGCGGTCATGTGATACGCGTCGCAGGAGGCGCCGTAGCCCACGAGTTCCGCCAGGGGACGCGCCCTGCGGGCGACGGCGGCCTCCAGGGGCTCCAGGACGACGACGGCCCCCCCCTCGCCCAGGGACAGCCCGGCGCGGTCGGCACGGAAGGGCCGGCAGGGCTCCGCGTCCACGGCGCGTAGCGAGTTGAAACCCGCGTACGTCAGCCGGCAGAGCGAATCGGCGCCGCCGGCCAGGGCGACCTCGACCGTCCCGGAGCGCACCGCGTCGAGGGCGCTGCCGAGGGCCATGGCGGCGGAGGCGCAGGCCGAGGAGATCGTCTCCACGGGTCCGGTGATCCCGAGGTCCCGAGCCACGGCATCCGCCGGCCCGCTGTTCTGGTGGGACGAGAGTCGGCTCACCCGGCCGCGACCGCGGCGGCACAGCTCGTCGTGGTAGGCCTCCGCCTCGTACATGCCGCCGGTGCTGCTGCCGAAGAAGACCCCCACGGTTCCCGGCGCGGCGGTGGCCGGGTGGCGATCGGCGCCGCCGATCGCCTCCCGGGCGGCGGCCATGGCGAACCGGTCCGCCCAGGACCGCCGTCGGGAGGGGATCCCGGCGGTCGGCGCGGGCACCTGCGCCGCCACATGGGTACGGTGGGGCGTGGGATCGAACCGATCGAAGGACCCGATCGCCGTAGACCCGCGGCGCAGCCCGTCGAGGAGCGGGCGCACACCCCAGCCGAACGCCGTCACCGCCCCCATCCCGGTCACCACCACCCGCCGGGAGGCGGCAGGGGCATCAGCTCCCGGGCGCGACGGTTCCATTCGCCCTCTGGGAGTCGACGAAGGCGGCAAGGGAGGCGACGGAGCCGAACGCCTCCTTGCCCACCGCCTCGCTCGGGATGGTCACGCCGAACGCCCTCTCCATCGCGACGACGAGCTCGAGCGCATCGATGGAGTCCAGGCCGAGACCCTCGCCGAAGAGCGGCGCGTCGTCCGCGATCTTCGCGGGCTCGAGCCCCTCGAGGCGAAGGCTCTCGACGATCACCTGCTTGATCCGTTCCCGGGTGGTTCCCTGCTCGGATGACATCAGACCTCCAGTTCAGCAGCTCGGGGGACGCATGATCTCCCCGGTGTGACCGAGTACGGGGGCCCCGCCGGCCTCCTCCAGACGCGGCACGATCCCGAACCGCCGCTGCAGCCGGACCAGGGCGAAGAAGACAGCCAATCGAAGGCGGTTCGCGGGACGCTGCCGCCAGTTCCCGGCGAGGACCGATACCACCGCCTCGAACAGGCCGAAGCGCCCCGTCGGGTGGAAGAGAAGATCGC
Organism: Acidobacteriota bacterium; assembly: GCA_050115015.1. Classification (GTDB taxonomy): domain Bacteria; phylum Acidobacteriota; class Polarisedimenticolia; order CBDVAL01; family CBDVAL01; genus JASFRI01. Next base: position 2,654 of record JASFRI010000074.1, on the reverse strand, counting down.
GGAAGGCGGGATCGTAGAACCCCACCGCGAACCGCCGGAAAACCCGGTAGCGACGGCGTACCCGGCGCTCGTAGCGACGGAAGCGGGCACGCCGGAAGTCACCGTCCCCGAGACATCCGTCCAGGACGTCGGCGACCTCCTCCGCCCCGGCCATCGCCAGGTACACTCCGCTCGAGAACACCGGGTCGAGGAAGCTGGCGGCATCCCCGACGATCGCCCAGCGGTCCCCGGCGTGGTCGGTGGCCTCGTACGAGAAATCCGCCTCCACGCGGACCGGCGAGACCCGCTCCGCATCCCGGACCAGCTCCCGGCTCGCCGGGACCTCCTCGAGATAGCCGGCCAGGAGGCGCTCCGGGTCGGCGGTGGCCCGGTCGCGGTGGGTTCCGTGATCCACGACCACCCCGACGCTGGTGAGCCCGTCGGGCAGCGGGATGAACCAGGCCCAGCCCATGTCGGGGCGGGCGAGCACCCGGAGGTCACCGGCACGCCTGCCGGCCCGACGCGGCACCCCCGCGTAGTGGGCGTAGAGGGCGACCTTGCGCAGCTCCGGGTCGGCGCGCCGGAGCCCGAGGCGCCGGGACAGGAAGCCGGAGCGACCGGAGGCATCCACCACGGCCTGGACCTCGGCCCGGACGTCCCCGCCGTCCTCGAGCCGGAAGCTCAGCGTCGCACCGTCTTTCCGGAACGCCGCGTCGAGCACCGTCGCTCCCTCCCGCACCCGGGCGCCGAGCTCCCCGGCCCGGTCGAGGAGGATCCGGTCGAACCGCGATCGCATCACCTGGAAGGTCCGCGGCTCCGGCACGTCCCGCGCCACCGCGAAGTCGGTGTAGCCGTTCTCGGCGCCGTCCGGCCCGATGAAGCTGGCTCCCCACTTCGGCACGAACGCCGTCTCCAGGACCTCCCGGGCGATCCCGAGCCGGGCGAGGATGGGATTCGAGGCGGGCAGGAGGGACTCCCCGATATGGAAGCGCGGGAAGTGGTCGCGCTCCAGGACGAGGACGTTCCGCCCTGCTGCGGCCAGCAGCCCCGCCGCCGTGGCACCGGCGGGGCCGCCGCCGATCACCGCAACGTCGTGGCGCCATGGCGAGTCACGCAATGGATCGAGGTCCGAACGTGAAGACAGCCTTCGTGTCGAGGTTCCCTGAAATGGCACGCTATTCTATCATATTGTCCCCCTGGACCCGCCGGCGGCACGGTGGGACCGACTCTCGGGAAGCCCTGGAATGACCGGCATCGCCGACGCCTTCGATCGCCTCGCCGCCTGCGCCCCGGGCCGACCCCTGATCTGCGCCCCGGGCCGCGCCGTCACGGTCGCCGAGCTGGACGCCCTCGCCCGGGAGCTCGATCGGGCCGTCCACGGGCGGCTGCCGTCCCGGGGCGGCCTGGTGGGACTCGCCGCGCCGAACGGCCCCGCCTTCCTGGCGGGATTGCTGGCCCTGCGCCGGCGAGGGCTGACCCCGGTGCTCCTCGACCCGCGGGCACCCGCCGCCGAGCACCGGGACCGTGCGGACGCGCTGCGTGCGACCGCGGTGCTCCACTGCGACGACGGATGGGCCGGCGCCGGCGCCTGGAGCCTCGACCCGGTGTCTCCCTTGGGCGAGGGGCCCACGGCGCAGGGCCTCGTGAAGCTCAGCTCCGGTTCCACCGGGGCGCCGCAGGGCATCCTGGCCCCGGACGCATGCCTGCTGCGGGACGATGAGGCGCTGCGCCGGAGCATGGGGATCCGGGAGGCGGATCGCCTGCTCGCCGCGATCCCCTTCTCGCACTCCTACGGGCTCTCCAGCCTCGTGATCCCGGCGCTCGCCGGCGGCCTGCGGCTCGTGCTGCCGGAGCCCGGCACGGTGGCGGATCCCCTCGCGGCGGCGGCGCGCCTGGAAGCCACGGTCTTTCCCAGCACCCCCGCCTATCTGCACGCCCTGGTTCGGCGGGGTGGGCCGGGGACGCTGCCGGCGACCATCCGGCTGGTGCTCTCGGCGGGAGCGCCGCTGGCTCCCGAGACCGCCCGCGGCTTCCGGGAGGCCACCGGCCGAAGCGTCCACGTTTTCTACGGGTCCACCGAGTGCGGCGGGATCTGCTACGACCGCCGGGGGGACGCCGCCGAGCGTGGCTGCGTCGGAACGCCGGTGGAGGGGGTGACGGTCGATCTCGAGGAGGGGGGCGATGGCGCGGGCCGCGTGGTGGTCCGCTCCGGGGCCGTCGCGTCGCGATACCATCCCGAGCCCTCCGACCGGCTCCGGGGAGGTCGCTTCCGCACCGACGACCTGGCGCGATGGGAGGAGGGGGAGCTACGTCTCGTGGGCCGCATCGGCGACTGGATCAACGTCGACGGGCGGAAGGTGAACCCGCGCGAGGTCGAATCCGTCCTCCGGCAGCTCGAGGGCGTGGAGGACGCGGCGGTGTGCGGCGTCCGGGTGCCGGAGCGCGGCGGCGAGATCCTCGGTGCGCTGCTCGTCGGGGTCCGGTGGGTCGACTACGAGCGCGTGGTCGGCTGGTGCCGGCAGCGCCTGCCGCCGCACAAGGTGCCCCGGAGCATCCGCTGGGTGGAGGCGATCCCCAGCACCGGCCGGGGAAAGGTCGATCGGGAGCGGGTCCGGTCGATGATGGGCTCCGACGGCGGAACGTGAGGGGCTGGCGGCCGACGACCTTCGTCGCGG
>JASFRI010000073.1:0-13252 GCA_050115015.1 Acidobacteriota bacterium | reverse complement strand
GCGCACGGAGCGTCCGCGCGCGCTCGAGTACGAGTACTCGATCGCCGCCGTGCCCGGGGCCGACACGCCGGCACTCCCGCAGGGGATCTTCGTCCTGCCGGGAAGCTACACGGTGCGCCTGACGATGGACGGCAAGACACTCGAGCAGCCCCTGGTCATCGAGGTCGATCCGCGCGTTCATGTGGCGCGGGAGACCCTCGTCGAGCAGTTCCGCTTCTACAGCGAGGTCGTGGACTCGCTGGAGCGCGCCACGGACACCCGCCTCGAGATCCGCGAGCTGCGGGGACGCGTCGAGGAGCTCACGCGCGATGCCGCGGGTAGCGACGAGTCGGCCGGGGTGCGCGAGAAGGCACGACAGCTCGGCGCCGAGCTCCGGCGGTTCGAGGGTGGCGGTGGGGAGGACGATATCGCGACCCTGGCGGGGGTTCTCTCGTCGCTCACCATCGACGTCGAGTCCGCCGACGGCCCGCCAACGGCCCCGCAGCGCGAGTGCCACGCCACCTACACGGACAGGCTCGACACGGCCGTCTCCCGGTGGGAGACGGTGCGGGAGAACGTGGAGCGGCAGCTTCGTCCCCAAGATTGACGCCCACACGGCTCCTGTCCGAGCAGGTCCGGCGCTCCTGCGGAAGATGACCCGGCTCCACCTGCCCCCGGGTCATCCGTAGAGGTCGTAGAGGTGGAGCGCCAGCAGGTGGGCCGGATAGAAGGCGTAGAACATCCAGCCGGGGAGGCGTGGCAGCCGGACCGGTATCGCCAGCGAGAGCGCCAGCAGCGGCGACGCGAGCAGCGCGGTGAGGTCCATCGGGTCCAGGACGGGCTCACCGGCGCGGAGGTTGGCGAGGACGCCTAGCGGGCCGGCTGCGGCCACCGCGGTCCGGGGATGATCCCGAGCGAGGATCGCCATCGCGGGGATCATCGCGACGCCGAGGGGACCGAAGCTCGTGAACCAGGACAGCACGGCGATGCCGCCGAGCAGGACGAGGCCGGCCCCGCCGGGGTGACGCCGGAGGACCGCCACCACGCCGACGCCCAGCGCGAGCGTCACCATGATGTTGCCGTCGATCCAGTGGCGACCGGCCAGCACGTAGATCGGCTGGCTGATCACCGCCCACAGGATCAAGCGCCTCAGGTATCGACCCTCCAGATCGGGTCTCGCCGCCAGACGGAGCCCAATGATGGCGGCGAACAATGGGAACGCCACCCGGCCGATCATGTGGGTCTCGCGGAAGACGGCGGGATCGACGATCTTCCCGTAGTGGTCCACCGCCATGGTCAGGATCGCCGTCCACTTCGCCAGCTCCAGGCGCTCCTGAAGCCGCCCGACGCCGGAGCCCGGCACGGCGGCTTCCCGGGGTAGCTTCATGTACGCCTCCCCAACCGGGGTCCGGAGTCCGGGCCCCCCGTGCGAGCGATCCTACCTCGAAGCGGAGGTTCCGGGGTCGGCCCTCCTCGCTGTTGTGAGTGCGTGGGAAAGCTGGCATGATGCGCTTCTAGAGTCTCCCCTTTGCCGGTACGTCCTGCGGGAAGGAGACCCATGTTCATCCTCGACAGCTATGCAGTGGCGGTGGTGTTCTGCGTCGTCACGATGCTCTGCTGGGGGTCGTGGGCCAACACCCAGAAGATGGTCTCCGGGACCTGGCGGTTCGAGCTCTACTACTGGGACTACGCGCTGGGGGTGCTGCTGCTGTCGCTGATCTTCGCCTTCACCCTCGGCAGCATGGGCGAACAGGGACGTGGATTCCTCGACGACCTCGCCCAGGCGACGCCGGTGAACCTCGGGTCCGCTTTCCTGGGGGGCGCGGTCTTCAACCTGGCCAACATCCTGGTCGTCGCCGCCATCGCCATGGCGGGGATGGCCGTCGCCTTCCCCGTGGGAATCGGGCTGGCCCTGGTGCTGGGCGTGATCGTCAACTACCTCGGCGAGCCGGCGGGCGACCCGGCGGCGCTTTTCCTCGGCACGGCCCTCGTGGCTGGAGCGATCGTCCTGGACGCGCTGGCCTACAAGCGGTTGCCGCGAGGGGCTGGCGGTTCCAACAAGGCGCTCCTGCTGGCCGTGGCCGGGGGATTGCTGATGGGCTTCTTCTACCGATTCGTGGCCGCGTCCATGTCCCTGGACTTCGTCCGGCCGGAGGCCGGCAAGCTGACGCCCTATACCGCCGTCGTGCTGTTCAGCCTGGGCCTGTTCGCCAGCAATCTCGTCCTGAATACCATCCTGATGAAGCACCCCTTTGCCGGCGGGCCGGTGAGCTTTGCCGATTACCGTAAGGGGGGCGCCGGCGAGCACCTGGCCGGTATCCTCGGCGGCATCATCTGGAACGTCGGCATGTCGTTCAGCATCATCGCCTCCGGCAAGGCGGGCTTCGCCATCTCGTACGGGCTCGGGCAGGGAGCCACCCTGGTCGCCGCCATCTGGGGCGTGTTCGTATGGCGGGAATTCCGCGACGCGCCCGCCGGCACCGGCAGGCTGATCGGCCTGATGTTCGGCGCCTTCGTCGCCGGGCTCTCGCTCATCGTGTATGCCCGCGTCGCGTGATGGAGGGTGAACCCGTACCCGGGCAGGGAAGACACGGCGGAACTCTCCGCCGCCGAGGTGAGACCGGAAAGGGGATCCACATGAGTGACGGCCGCATCGTCGTCGTCGGCAGCGCCAACACGGACATGGTGCTGCAGGTGTCCCGCATCCCCGCACCGGGTGAGACCGTGCTCGGGGGGACGTTCGCGACCCACCAGGGCGGCAAGGGGGCCAACCAGGCGGTGGCGGCCGCCCGGGCAGGCGGCCGGGTCACCTTCGTGGCCCGGGTCGGCCGGGATGATCTCGGGAACCGGTCCCTCGAGGGCCTCCGGGACGGCGGCGTCGACTGCAAACTCGTCACCGTCACCGATGCCGCCCCGTCCGGCGTCGCCCTGATCTTCGTGGACGAGACCGGGCAGAACGCCATCGGCGTGGCGCCCGGCGCCAACGGGACGCTGACGGTCGCCGATCTGGAGGCGGCAGGGGAAGCGCTCCGCTCCGCCCGCGTCGTGCTGGCACAGCTCGAGGTCCCGATGGACTGCATTCGTCACCTGGGCGCACGGACGGCGAACGCGGGGGACCGCTTCATCCTGAACCCGGCCCCGGCACAGCCCCTCGACGAGGACCTGCTGCCCCGGGTCGACATCCTGGTGCCGAACGAGAGCGAGGCTTCCCTCCTGGCCGGCATCGAGGTGACGGACCGCGCGACCGCCGAGTCCGCGGCGACGGCGCTGCTGGCGAAGGGCGTGGGGACGGTCATCGTCACCCGGGGCGAGGCCGGAGCGCTGATCGTCACCCCGGAGGGTTCCACCGACGTCCCGCCTTACCGCGTGCACGCCGTGGACACCACCGCCGCCGGGGACGCGTTCTGCGGCGCGCTCGCCGTCGCCCTGGCCGAGGACCGCTCCCTGATGGACGGCGTCCGGTTCGCGTCCGCCGCCGCCGCCCTGTCGGTCACCCGGCCCGGCGCGCAGCCCTCGCTGCACCACAGGAGCGAGATCGAGGAGTTCCTGAAGGCAGCGCAATAGGATTCGACGCGGCGGCTTCCCCCTCCCCTCACTCCACCCGCCCCTGCAGGAACCACCGCCGCCGCTCACGGTCGTAGTAGACCCACAGCAGCTCCCCACGCTGCGTCTCCGCGAAGTGGTACTCCCGGCTCACCGGCCGGTGCCACCAGCCGCCGGAGATCGCGTACGGCCCCAGCACCCGCACCACCGGGCCCTGCTCCAGGCCGCGCAGCATCCAGCCGTCGGGCTCGTGGCGCTCCCGCGGCGGCAGCGGCAACGGCCGGCGGTAGACCCGCCGGACCAGCCGCTCGCCGTCCACCTCCCCGGGCCGCGCCTCGGTGACCCGGTCCAGTGGCTCCCAGCGGAAGCGCGCCTCGGGGAGATGGCCGTCCCGCAGCCGCGCCCGCACCACCGCGTCCTCCCCCAGCTCGGCCCGCAGCCGCGCCAGGGCGCGGTCCGCCGCCGCCAGGTCGCGCCGCGGCCGCGCCTCGAACAGGCCCCGCTGGCCGGCGGCCGCCGGGACCGCCTCCGCCTCCAGCGCCGCCTCCACCACGCCGTCCCGCAGGGAGATCGACTCCAGCCGCAGGCGGATCAGCTGGAAGAGCTGCGCCTCGTCGAGGGTGGGCTCCGCCGGCCGGACCCGCTCGCGTCGCTCCTCCCGCCGCGACTCGAACCGGAGACGCAGTTCCAGCCGCGCGGCGCGCTCCCCCCGTGCGGCCAGCGTCTCGAGCAGCGCGGCCAGCATCCCCCGGATCCCCACCAGCAGCCGCTCGCGATCCGTCTCCTCGTGATCCAGGACCAGGCGCTTGACGGCGGGCGGGGCCGGGCGGGCCGGCTGCACCGGAAGCCCGATCGATCCGGAGGCGAGGCGGTGCAGCCGGTGGAGATCCGGCCCGAAGCGGCGGGCGATCCCCTCGGCGGGGAGGTCCACGAACTGCCCCAGGCTCCGCACGCCGAGGCGGTCCAGCGTATCCCGCACGCCGGGGTCCAGGCAGATCCGGTCCAGCGGGACCCTCCGGACCGCCTCCCGCTCCTCCGCCGGACCGCGCAGGATCACCAGCCCCCGGGCGGCCCGGGCCAGGGCATAGGCCGCGAAGCGCCCGAAGCCGACGGCCATGCGGCTCTCGAACCCCAGCCGCCGCAGCGCCGCGCGGATCTCCCCCGCCCAGGAGGCCGGCGAGTCGTAGAGGCGCTGCAGCCCCGAGGCGTCGACCCAGAACACCCCGGGATCCCCCAGGGCCGGCTCGACTCCCGGGGAGTGCCTCCGGATCCGCGCCGCCACCTCCGCCACGGCCCCCTCGATCTCACCGGTGGCCACCTCCCCGGCCCGCAGCGTCCCCGCCAGGGAGAGGCCGGCAGCGTAGCGCATCCCCGGCAAGATGCGGAAGCTCCGGGCGGCCTCGTTGACCCAGAGGATCGCCCCCTGGGGACGATCGCTCTCCACCACCGCCACGGGATGGCCGCGCCACTCCGGGTGCCGGCGCAGCAGGAGCTGGAGGGGGAAGGCCGGCAGGTCAATGCAGGCCGTCCGGCCCACGGAGCACCTCCTCGTGCTCCCGGCCCGGCCGCCCCTGCTTGTCCTTCAGGACCCGGGCCCGGCAGACGAAGCGTCCCGGCTCCCGGAGCATCCGGGCCGCCTCGGCACGGATGGAGACCAGGGGCCCCAGGGAGGGGCTCGCCGCGTCCTTCTCGGTGAGGCCGAGCACGGCGGTGCGGTGCACCCGCGCCAGGCCGGAGAGACGGGAGAGGGCGGCCAGGGGAAGCCGGGCGTCCTCCCCCAGGTCGAGGATCACCAGGCCGAAGGCTCCGGAGCGCACCAGGCGATCCGCGGCCCGGGCGGCGCCCAGGGCGCCCTCGACCCGGACCACCACCAGGGCCTCGAGATCGACGGCCGCCGCGGCGGCGTCCGGCGGGTAGAAGAACCGGTCCGGCCGGGAGATCCAGGCGACGGGCTCCCGGGCCCGCTGCGCCTCCAGGACGAGTCGGAAGGCCAGCGTCAGGGCCGCCGACGCGCATCCCCCGGACAGCTCCCCCACCCGTCCGGAGAAGATCGACAGGCCCCAGTCGGGGGCCGGGGCCGGACGGTGCGCCGGGGCCGGCAGGCTCGGGACCGTCGAGAGGATGGTGGCCCGGCGCATTTTCAGTCTTCCAGGTAGCGGCGCAGCTCGATGACCTTCCCGAGGATCCGGACGTCCTCCTTCCGGGGCACGATCACCGGGAAGTCCGGGTTCTCGGGGTGCAGCTCGATCCGCCGACGCCGCAGCTTCAGGCGCTTCACCGTCGCCTCGCCGTCCACCAGTGCCACGACGATCTCCCCCGACTCCGCCCGCGGCTGCCGGCGGACGATGACCACGTCATCGGGGAGGATGCCGGCGTCCCGCATGCTCTCCCCCCGCACGCGCAGGGCGAACAGCCCCTCGGGACGCAGTCCGGAGCGGATCGGGACGTAGCCCTCGGGATCCTCGATGGCCTCGGCCAGCGCCCCCGCGGCGACCCGGCCGAGCAGGGGGACCATCGAGGTGGCCTCGTCGCCGCCGGGAAGGCGGTAGCCCCGGGCCCGTCCCGGCGACTTCACCAGGCGCCCCTCCTCCACCAGCGCCTCGAGGTGCTCCTGGGCGGTCTGCACCGCCCGGAAGCCCAGGGCCTCCTGCACCTCCCGCACCGTGGGCGGGCGCCCGGCGAGAAGACGCCTGCGCACGAAGCGGAACACCCGCTCCCGGGTCTCCCCCGCCGGCGTGCGTCCCATGAGGCTGCCCTCCTCTCAGGTTGGTTGAATGACTGCCCTGTATATACCAGACATCTGTCTGGAATACAAGGGGTTTTCTCGATCCGCCACCGGTGGGGTCACTCCCCCACGGCCCCCCCAGATGTGGGGTGCCCGCGGACCGATCTCGGGGCACTAGAGGTGGTTTCACAACCTCCGTCGTGGGCCCGAGACCGTGCGAGGAGCGTCCGGGCAGGGCGCTCACAACGGACGGCACCAGATTTTTCCGCCGGACCTCTAGACTAGTCCTCTCCGGCCTGGCGCAGCGTCCGCTCGAGGAGCAGGGCGTAGATCGGGCGCCCCCCCAGGAGCCGGGCCACCAGCGTCGCCCCGGCGCAGGTGAAGATCAGCGGCAGGATCAGGCCGAACTCCCCGGTCAGCTCCACTGCCAGCGCGAGCCCGGTGAGCGGGGCCCGCACGGTCGCCGCGAAGAACGCGGCCATGCCCGCCACGGCGAAGGCCCCCGGCTGCGGCAGGACGCCGGGTGTCAGCGAGCCCAGGCTCGTCCCGAACCACATCCCGAACAGCGTTCCCAGCGCCATCATCGGCGCGAAGATCCCGCCCGGGGCCCCGGCCGAGTAGCTGCCCACCGTGGCAACGAAGCGGACCACGAACAGGATGAGCAGCAGGCTTCCCGCGAGGCGCCCGGCGAGCGCGTCGGCGATCGCCCTGTAGCCGCCGCCCGCGGCGTCCGGCAGCAGATGGAGGAGGGCGCCCAGGACGAGGCCGATGGCCAGAGGGGCGAGGCGGCGGGCGGGCACCCGCAACCGGTCGATCCTCGCGAGACTCGCCAGGAGCAGGCGATTGAACGCGACACCGAACCCGCCGAAGAAGGCGCCGAACAGAGGGAAGATCCAGAGCATGCCGAGGTCGCCCTCGGCGAACACCGGCATCGGGATCACCGGCGCCGGTCCCGTGATCACCCGCACGACCAGGTCGGCGGTGGCGGCGGCCAGCAGCACCGCGTCCATCGACGCGAAGCTGTAGCGGAAGCGACGCCGCATCTCCTCCACCACGAACAGGATCCCCGAGAGGGGCGCGTTGAACGCCGCGGAGAGACCCGCCGCTGCCCCGGCTGCCAGCAGTGCGTGCCTCTCGTCCTCCGGGAGACGGAAGCCGTCCCCGACCATGGAGCCCACGGCGCCGCCCATATGGACGGTCGGGCCCTCACGGCCGAGCACCGCGCCGGAGCCGAGCGCGAGAACCCCGCCCAGGAACTTGACGGGCAGCACCCGGAGCCAGCGGACCGGACGCAGGCCTCCGAGCGCACCCTCGATCTCCTGGATGCCGCTGCCTCCCGCCTCCGGCGCGAAGCGACGGGCCAGCTCGGCGGCCGCGAGCAGGGCCACTCCGACCACGAGCATCGGCCCGAGCCAGCCCAGGAAGGGGATCGTCGAGAGCATCCCGAAGAAGGAGACCCGGTGGGCAGCGAGGGCCTCCAGCAAGGTCCGGAACGCGGCGCCGACCGCGCCCACCCCCAGGCCGGTCAGCCCCGCGAACGCGATCACCGCCAGCCGCTTCCTGGAGGCGGAGGACAGTCCGGACTCGCTAGGTGCGTCCGCGTTCATGGGGCCCTCGGCAGGTCCCGGCGGGCTTGCGGGGGATCGGACGGCGTCCCTGTGACCCGATCCACGTGATGGCACGATGGCCCCGCAGGACTCGCGCGCGGTCATCGCCGCCGCGGGAAGCGGTCAGCCACCGAGCATGTTGGCATCGACGTGCATGGGAGTCAAAACCGTTCCCACGCACGGCTCGTGGTCCGGCCCGAGCCGGGCCGTCATCATGCATGGCTGGACGACGATCGGGAGAAGGTCCTCGATACATCCTCGGAGGGGATCGTGCTCTTTGTTCCGGGCCGGGCGGCAAACAGGGTACCGGGCATGAAGTCGTGCGCGAGTTCTGGTTTCCGCAGACCGGCATCCCCTATCCCGTGCGGGGCGACGAGATCACCGATCGGGAGGTCTTCGGCAGCGGTCTGTTCGCGACCGCGGTCGTCCGTTCCGACCTGGTCCGGGACACGGTCGAGAGGCGTGACCAGCGGCGGGAACGGCCCGGTTCGGGAAGACGAACGGCGAGGCGGTGGGTGCGGCCGGTCCGCGGACCGCGTGTCCGGGCTTCCGTCCCGACCCGCCTTGAATCCCCCGCCGGGCAGGCGGATAATCCCCGGGTTTTCCGCGGCTTCTGGGTGGGGGGAGAGGCACGCATGACGGCGTCATCGCGATGGAAGGGGATCGCCGGCCGCCTGGCGCTGCTGCTCGGCTCGCTGGTGGTCGGCCTCCTGCTGGCGGAGGACGCGGCGGAGATCTGGCTGCACGAGATCGCCTCGAGGGAGCCGTTCCAGCAGTACGCCAGATGGGAGGCCATCCAGGCCCGCGCCGCCGCCGGGACCGCCCGGTGGCACTCTACTCCGCCCACCGCTACCTGGGGTTCCTCCCGACGCCGAACCATCACGAGGGGGAGGAGCGGCACGACCCCTGGGCTTCCGGGGCGATCCCTTCCCGATCCGCAAGCCGCCGGGGGAGTACCGGATATCCCGACGGGCTCTTCCGGAAGGTCTCCGCCGAGAGGATGATCCAGGACAGAGACCCCGCCCCGGCGCGCCGCGGGTGGAACGTCATCCACACGGCGCTCGAGGCCTCGGAGATCGACGGACGTATCCGTCTCGGATGGGCCGAGGGGGAGTACCGCATCCGACGCATCGCGGCACGGGCGGTGCCCCTGGAATGAGGCGCCGGGAGGCCATCGCCCGCGGATCGCGGGGAGGACGATCATGACTCATCTGGCTCTCGGGATCGCGTTACTGGTGGCCGGCGCGGCCGGGACGACGCCGGAGCACGTCTTTTTCCCAAGCCCGGACGGCGGCGTCGTCCACGCCGACCTCTACGGTGACGGGGAGCGGGGTGTGGTCCTCGCCCCGGGCGGAAGGTTCCGGAAGGAGAGCTGGGCCGCTCAGGCGGCCGTGCTGGCGGGAGAGGGTTTCCGCGTCCTGGCCATCGACTTCCGCGGCCGGGGCGAGTCGCGCGGCGGGCCCGACGCGGCGGGGGACGAGCTGCAGCTTGATGTCCTGGCGGCCGTCCGCTACCTGCGGGAGACCGGTGCCACCTGGATCGCCGTGGTCGGCGCCAGTCTCGGTGGCTGGGCCGCGGGGAACGCCGCCGTCGAGGCGGAGCCGGGGGAGATCGACCGCCTCGTGCTCCTCGCACCCTCCCCGGTCGACGAGCCGGAGCGCATGCAGGGGGCCAAGCTGTTCCTGACCGCCCGGGACGACACCGACGGCTCCGGGCGGCCGCGCCTGGTCCGGATCCGGGAGCAGTACGAGAAGGCCAGCGGCCCCAAGGAGCTGATCGTCGTGGACGGCGAGGCCCACGCCCAGTACCTGTTCGACACCGACCAGGGCCCGCGCGTCCTCGAGGCGATCCTGGTGTTTCTGGCAGGAAACCCCGCCAAGGTCGACGACGCTACGGCTCGTCCTCGGGATTGACGTCGTCGTCCGCGGCGGTGGTCATCGCGCCGAAGGGGTCCATCTCGAAATCATAGCCGTTCGGGCACTGCACCTCGATGCGCACATCGTCCTTCGACCACTGGTGGGGAAGGTCCAGGTCGATGTCCAGCCGGTTCTCGTCGCGGAGCGACAGCTCGATGACGGTGTGCCGGACGTCCTCGCACGTCTCCTCGATGGTGAGCGCCACGTAGGGGAGGCTCTCCCGCACCTCCTCGAACGTGAACACCAGCTCCAGCTCCTCGAAGCCGGCCGGCTCCGGGATGTCCAGCTCGACCTTCCGGTTCAGCCCGACGACGGTGCACTCCCAGAGGTCATCCTCGGTGTCCCAGAACCAGGCGTCACATCGCACGTCCTCTCCGAGACCGGCGGTGATTGACGCGGCCTTCTCCCGGACGCTCAGGGGCACGTTCTCGGTGGGGGTCGGAACCTCCTCCGGTTCCGAGGAGGCAACGGCCACGAACGACCCGGCGATCAGCAACGTGGCCACCAGGGCGGACCGGACGAACAGGTCAATGATCTTCACGGTCACCTCCCCGTTCCCCGAAGGTGAGGAACGAATCGCGGCCATCCTGCGCTGCCGCGCCCGCACTGTCAATCCGGCCTAGCCCGGATAATTCACCACCTGCCGGCCTCGGGAGGGCCGAGAGCCTGCGGACCTGCGTTGGACCTCCACCACGGGTCCACCAACCCCCCATCCGAGGGCCGCCAGGGCCCGCAAGCACTCCATCCCTCCCGACAGACCGTCACGTCCCACCGCTATCCGGATTCCCTGCTTGTCCAGCCGCCGTGGTGGTTTCCAGCCGTTCGAACCGGCACGTGGTGAATCATCCGGGCTAGGCCACCGGCACGAGCTTTCGCTTTCAGGCGAAACTTGTGTGACAATAACGATTTGCTTCTGTCACCTAAACGCCATAGACTTGACACATCATGAGCGCCTGGATTCGAACCGAATCGGTCGACGTGCTGACGTTCCTGGGGCTGCTGACCGGAGTCTGCCTGCTGGTGACGGCGTACTTCCTGGTGGACTGGCGCCTGCTCGCCGTGCCCGGTCTTGCGCTCCTCATGCCCAGCCTGATCTACGGGCTGCGCTAGCGCCGACAACAGCGAACCGCGGTGCCCGTCCCCGCCGGGCCGGGTGCCGTCGTTTCCTCGCTCCCCCTTCGTCCTTCTCGTTTCCTACTGGCCATCTCCAGGACGTGTTGCGTCCACGGCGGCTTTGCGTTAGGAAACCCCTTTCCAGTCGTGACGGGAGCCGGGAGTGACGCGCAAGACCACCAGGGAAACCGCGAGCCTCCGTGATCGCGTCGAACGGCGAAGCGCCGGGGTGCACGTGCTCCGGCCTCGCCTGCGTGCCCTGATGGCCTCGGTGCTGCTCGCCGGCACGGCCCCGCTCGCCGGGACGGGGCTGGAACCCTATCCCCTGCACCCCGACGGCGACCGGATCACCGGGCCGGTCCCGATCGCGCGGACGGAGCCGGAGCCGCCTCCGGCGGCAGCGGAGCGGAGGTCATCCGCCCAGGTGGTCCTCGCCCTGGAGGTGGACGCCACCGGCGGCGTGGGCCGGATCGAGGTGCTGCACGCCACGCCCCCGGACGAGGGGTTCGAGGAGGCCGCCCTGGAGGCGGTGCGGCAGTGGCGCTACGAGCCAGCGCGGAAGGCGGGGGCACCGGTGGCGGTGGACATCACCGTCACCGTCGACTTCCCCTCCCAGCGCCCGGTGAAGATCTCCCCCCGGGCGCGCTGGGCCGAGTGCCGCGAGCGGGGGCTCGCGGCCTACGAGAGCGGGGACCTGCGCACGGCGGAGCGCCGTCTCCGGCATGGCCTGGAGGACGCCCGGCTGATGGACAAGCCCGGCATCCTGCTTCCCGCATCCCTGAAGAACCTCGGTGCCTTCCTTTCCTCGACCGACCGGCCCGAGGAAGCCATCGCGAACCTCGAGGAAGCCCTTCCTCTCTACGAGAAGCTCCTCGGGGCGAGCAGTGCGGAGCTGGTCGCGCTGCGGCAGGAGATGGGACTTCTCTACCTTCGCCTCGGACGCACCGACGAGGCACGGGCCCAGTTCCGTGTGGCGCTCGCGGTGCAGGCAAAGGCCTCGGGCGAGACGGCCGCGCTCATCCCCCTCCTGCAGCCCCTGGCCCGTCTGGCGCTGTTCGACGGCACCCCCGATGAGGCGGAGGCCTACCTGAACCGTGCACGGTTGATCCTGGAGGGTGCGGACCCTGCCGATCCGCTCTCCGAGGCGGCGAACCTGGTCTCCCTGGGGCGCCTCTACCTCACCCAGGAGCGCTTCGAGGAGGCGGAAGTGGTGCTCGGGAAGGCCCTGGGGCTGCGGCAGGGTGTCCTGGACGAGGATGATCCGCTGATCCTGGAGGTGCGGACGGACCTCTCCCGGGCAGCCGCCGGGAAGCAGCCCTAGCAGGTACCGAGAAACCCCGCGCCCCGGGGTTGCGAGCGCCGTGGTGCCGGCCGCGAGGCGCTGCGATTCCACGGTCGGGTTGTCATCGTCCCGGAGGCATGCCATCCTTCGGGAACGTCACACGCCGGGAGAGGTTGATGGGAACGACGCCGTCCAGCACCGGAGGGCGGCGATCGAGACGGCGCCGGGCCTGGATCGTGGCCGCGCTTCCGATCGCCGGCGTCCTTGCCGCGCTGGCGTTCCTCGAGACGCGCCTCCCCTCGTTCGAGTACGGTCCCCTTCCCCCGGCCACACCCGCGGATCCGCTGCCCCTGGACCGCCTGGACGGGGGAGCCCGGCGGCTGGAGCTCGAGATCGAGACGCTCCCCGCCGCACGATCCGTGAGCCTCCCGCCCGACGTCGCGGTGCGGATGCGCTCGATCCGGATCCGGGGCCCGGTGCGCTCGCTCTGGATGGACAGCGATGCGGACGTCGACTTCGGCGACTTCGATGCCCTCCTGCGGGACGTCCTGCGCGACGCAACCACCGACGCGGCGCGGGCGGAGGCGATCTGGCGCTTCTTGATGGACGCCTCGGTCCACGGTCCGCGCCCTGTCGAGGCGATCCGGGGGAACTTCGATCCGCTGCACCACCTCACGTCGTACGGGTACTCGCACTGCGGCAACTCCGCCTCCACCCTCGCCTACCTCTGGGAGCGGGCGGGTCTTCCCGCCCGGATCTGGGACCTGACGGATCACACGGCCGCCGAGGTCTACTACGATGGGAGCTGGCATCTGCTGGACGCCGACGAGCGGCTGGCCTTCCGCGACCCGGCCACCGGGGAGATCCTCGGGCTGGAGCAGCTCCGCGAGCGCCCGGAGCGGGTGGCCCTCACCCTCGATCCCCACGGCCGCGGCCCCCGGGGGCACCTCCTCCCGCGCCTGCAGGAGGTCTTCGCCACGGATGCCGTCCTGGACGCTTCCTATCGCGTGAAGGACGCGACGCTGGAGGAGGGGGACCTGCAACGCCTCCTGACGCGGCCGTCCTACCTGGCCGACCTCTATCGCCA
>JASFRI010000072.1:0-13271 GCA_050115015.1 Acidobacteriota bacterium | reverse complement strand
GAGCGGCTCCTCCCGCGTCACATGGAGATCATCTACGAGATCAACGAGCGGTTCCTGGCGGAGGTCCAGGGAACCCTGCCGCAGGATCGACTGGGTGCCGTGTCGCTCATCGAGGAGGGCCCGGAGCGCCACGTGCGCATGGCGAACCTGGCCACGGTGGGCAGCTTCCGCGTGAACGGCGTGGCCGAGCTGCACACGCACCTGATGCGAACCCGCACCTTCCGGGACTTCGCGCGGCTCTGGCCGGACAAGTTCCAGAACAAGACGAACGGGGTCACGCCCCGGAGGTTCCTGCGGATCGCGAATCCGAGGCTCTCGCGGCTCCTGGACGCCAGGCTGGGGACAGCCTGGATGCGGGACCTCGAGGTGCTGCGCGGGCTCGAGCCGCTGGCCGACGATCCCCGTTTCCGGCGGCGCTGGCGCGAGATCAAGCTCCGCAACAAGCGGGAGCTGGCGAACCTGGTCGACCGGACCGTGGGGCTTCCCGTGGATCCCGCTTCCCTGTTCGACGTGCTGGCGAAGCGTCTCCACGAGTACAAGCGCCAGCTGCTCAAGGTCCTCCACATCGTCACGATGTATCACCGCATCCTGGACGAACCGGGGCGGGATATCCTCCCCCGCACGTTTCTGTTCGCCGCCAAGGCGGCCCCCGGGTACGAGATGGCGAAGCGGATCATCAAGCTGATCCACGCCGTGGGAGCCGTGATCAACCAGGATCCGAAGGTGGACCGCCGGCTACGGGTGGCCTTCCTGCCCAACTTCAACGTCACGCTGGCGCAGGAGATCTACCCGGCGGCGGACCTCTCCGAGCAGATCTCGGTGGCGGGCAAGGAGGCCTCCGGCACGGGGAACATGAAGTTCGCGCTGAACGGTGCGTTGACGGTGGGCACCCTGGACGGCGCGAACATCGAGATCCGGGAGCGGGTCGGGGAGAACAACTTTTTCCTGTTCGGCCTCACCGCCGAGGAGGCCATGGCGCTGCGGGAAGGGGGGTACGATCCCCGGAGCTACTACGAGGCGGACCCGGAGCTCAAGCGCGCCGTGGACGCCCTCGGCGACGGCACCTTCTCCTCCGGCGACAAGGGGATCTTCCGGCCGATCGTCGATTCTCTTCTCGACCGGGACGAGTACCTCCTGCTCGCGGACTATGCCGCCTACGTGGCGATCCAGGACCGGATCGACACCGCCTTCCGGGACACGGAACGCTGGACGCGAATGTCGATCCTGAACGCGGCCCGCTGTGGCTACTTCTCCTCCGACCGGACGATCCGGGAGTACTGCCGGGATATCTGGCAGGTGGAGGCGGTTCCGGTTCCCGAGTAGATGCAAGGTGATCTGATCCTCCGCCTTCCCCGCTGGCTCCGCGAGGTCGCTCCACCGCCGGCCCCGGCGCTTGAGGGGGACGAGGGGCGAATGGGATGGGCGATCGAGCTGTCCCGTCGAAACGTCGCGGAGGGGACGGGAGGACCGTTCGGGGCGGCGGTGTTCGTCGGCGGCAGGCTGATATCCTCCGGCGTCAACCTCGTGGTCCCGCAGCGCTGGTCCATCGCCCACGCCGAGGTGGTGGCGCTGCTCCTGGCGGAGAGCGCGGCGGGCAACCACGACCTCGGTGCCGACCCGGCGGAGCGCTACGAGCTGTTCGCCTCCTCGGAACCCTGCATCCAGTGCTTTGGCGCCATCTGGTGGTCGGGGATCTCGCGTCTGGTGACGGGCGCTTGCAGGGAGACCGTGGAGCGGCTGACCGGTTTCCAGGAGGGGCCGGTCCCCGCCGACTGGCAGGAGCGCCTGGAATCCCGGGAGGCCCCGCTCCGTCCGGTGGAGGTCCGGCGAGGCGTGCTGGCCGGCGAGGCGGCCGAGGTCCTGTCGGGGTACCGGGGGCCCGTCTACAATCCCTCGTGACCCCGGCCGGCGGGGATGGGTCTCAGGCCCGACGGCCGAACCCCTGCTCGCGGAGGTGGGCGATCGCCGCGTCCCGGAGCAGCATCGCCTCCTGCCAGGATCCCCCGGGCGCCACCTCGCGGGCGGCATGGGCCGTGGTGGCCAGCGCGCAGGTCCGGCCGGCCGCCGGGAGCCCGCCGGCGCGCTCCAGCTCCTCCCGCAGGGGACCGGCGATCCCGTCCCCGCGCACCGGCGCGGTGACGATCCGGTCCTGCCAGCTCTCCAGGGTATAGATGTCCCCCGTCCGCACGATCCCCGGACGGAGGCGCCCGACGGCGCTCTCGGTCGGGTAGTACGCCAGGTCCGCGCCGGTCTGCCCCCGCATGGCGTCCTGGAACAGCGTCTTCACCGCGGATCCCTCCAGGACGGCGGGGTTCGTCCCGATGATCTCGCCCACACTGAGGGGATGGTCGCCGTCGAGGGCCACGTTGACGAACGCGTGGACGTGCGGGAACCCACGGAAATAGAAGACCGCCCCCGGTCCCTCGACGCGGAAGATCTGATACTCGCCGCTGCCGCCGACCTCGCCGTCCTCGTAGTAGCTGAGGAACAGCGCATCGAGACCGCCGTTCTCCTCCATGCAGCGCCATGCGTAGGCCACGTCCCTCGCCGGGTAGGTGGAGAGAATCCCCTCCACGAGCTCCCGCGCCAGGGCCTTGCCGGGATCCGCCAGCGCCGCGATCGGCACCCCCGGAAACGTCCCGTGGCGGCCCTGCAGCTCGATCCGGGTCTGGATCGGGGCCCGGGGCAGGATCGCCGCCCGCCGATGCTCCGGCTCCAGGGTCCGGAACAGTCGTTGCGCCGCGAGGAACTGGTACCGATAGACGTTCCGCGGCAACCCCTGCCGGGAATCACCCCGCTGGTCGCCGTAGACCAGCGGACCGCCGAAGGCGACCCCTTCCCGGCTCACACCGCCGATCCGCAGGTTCAGATGGGGCCCGGAAAGCACGATCTGGTAGGCGGAGGCGCCGGGCTCGCCGCAGATCAGCAGCCGTAGTCCCTGCACCCCGGGCCAGCGGATGAAGAACTGCCGGGTGAGGCGTTCCCGGCCGGGGCCGGAGAGTGCCGCGTGGAGCAGGTCCGTGAGCAGGGATCGCTGCTCCCAGCTGAACCGGTCCCCGTCGATGTCGACCCCACCTCCCGCCACGCCACGGTTGTGGTACTGGCGGTAAGGGTGATCGTACGGGACGCAGGCCGCCTCCCGGAGGGACCCGTCCAGGCTGCGGAAGAGGCGCGCCGCCAGGTCGTCCACCGGGTCCAGCCGTGGGCTGGGAGCCGGGGGCAGGTAGCGATAGCGCCCGTACAGACCCGCGCCCCCGAGCACGCCGAGGGCGATCCCGCCCCGCAGGGTCAGGCGCAGCGCCTGTCGTCGGTCCATCCCGGTCCCTCCGCCGGTCCCCTGATTCTACCGGAATCCGGCGCGGGCGACTTCCGGATGCCGCCCGCGCCGTGGGGACGACCTGCTACCATGCCCTCCACCGCAGGAGGAAACCCCCGATGAAGACCCTGACCCACGAGATCTGGATGGAGGTCCCCGAACGCCGTGCCATCGTCTCCCTGCACCGGGAGGTGGAGAGGCTCGTGGCGGAGAGCGGTGTCCAGGAGGGGATCGTGCTCGTGAACGCGATGCACATCACCGCCTCCGTGTTCATCAACGACGACGAGAGCGGACTGCACCACGACTACGAGGTCTGGCTCGAACGACTGGCGCCCTTCGACGCGTCTCCGGAGCGGTATCACCACAACCGCACCGGTGAGGACAATGCGGACGCTCACCTGAAGCGTCAGGTGATGGGTCGTGAGGTCGTGGTGGCGGTCACCGCCGGGAAGATGCACCTCGGGCCCTGGGAGCACATCTTCTACTTCGAGTTCGACGGACGCCGGCGGAAACGGGTGCTGGTGAAGGTCCTGGGTCAGTGACCCGAGGAAGCCTCAGCGGTCCGACGAATGATCGGACTCCTCCTCGTCGGGAGGCTCATGGCCCAGGAGACGGGCGCCGAGGGGGGAGGTCCGAGGCTCCTGGAAGCTGCTTCCGGGGGCGCCGTGGCGCTTCGCGCGCTTGCGGGCGGCCTTCTCTCGCTTCTTGACCTCCCGCTGCCGCTTGAGGATGGACATGCGTGATTTCTTTGCCATGCCTCAAAGCCTACACGAGAGAACCGAAGAAAGCGAATCAGCGGCGGGGCCCAAACAGGCGGTGAGAAGAAAAACGGCCTCCGGGAATACCCCGGAGGCCGTGGTAGTGCTCGGTTCGACGGTCAGATCACGCGGACGTTCTGGGCGGCAGGACCCTTCGGCCCCTGGACCTCCTCGAACTCCACCCGCTGGCCCTCGTCCAGCGACTTGAACCCGTCACCGGCGATACCCGTGTGGTGGACGAAGACGTCCTTGGAACCATCGTCGAGGCTGATGAAACCGAAACCCTTGCTGTCGTTGAACCACTTCACGGTACCCTGCTTCATGTACTGACTACCCTCTCGCTTGCTGCGGTTTTCCCGCCCGGGGCCCCGTTCCCACACCGGAAACGTCGACAGACCCCCAAGAGCATCTGCGCAATCACTCGGCTCGACTATTGGAGAATCACAATGGAAGGCTGAATGTCTGCGGTGAAAAGAGGCTACCACTGCTCCACGGAAAAGTCCATACCCCGTTCCGGCCGCCGGAGCGTCAGCCCGGGGCGGGGAGCGGGGGCGCCAGGGCCCGGAAGAGGGCGGGGCACAGGGTGGCGGTGACCACCGCCAGGAGGATGATCGCCGCCTCCAGGGCGGGATCGAGCAGCCCCAGCCGCACGCCGAGATCCGCCACGGCGATCACCAGGCTCAGCCGGGCCGACAGGAGCATGCCTGCAGCCAGAAGTTCCCGTGGTGTCAGGGCGTGAAAGGCCAGGGGAACCACCGAGAGGACCTTCACGGCAATCGCCACCCCCACCACCAGGAGGGCCCCCTGCAGCACGCCGGGTTCCAGCAAGGCCCGCAGGTCGAACCGGACGCCGACGTTGATGAAGAAGATGGGGATCAGGAACCCGTACGAGAACCCCGAAAGCTGTTCCTCCAGCCCGCCCCGGTTCCGGAAGACCAGCGCGAACATCATCCCGGCCAGGAACGCCCCGAGGATCGGCTCCACATCGAGCGCCAGCGAAAGTCCGACGAAGATGAACAGCAGGGCCAGGCACGTGCGGATGCCCATCTCCTCCGGGTCATGGGACATGAACAGGCGCTCGAACCAGCGCGGCCGCCACCAGGCGACCCGGCGCAGCCCGAGTAGCAGCGCGGCGTTGACCGCGAACAGGATCGGGATGTTCAGGAGCTTCCAGCCCGGGCCGTGCTCCACGACCAGGGCGAAGGCGGTGACCCCGATGAGGGTCAAAAAGTCGGCCATCAGGGCGGATATCAGGATCAGCTGCCCCAGCGTGGTCCCCGTCCGCCGGGTTCCCCGGAGGGTGGGAACGACGAGACCGACCGAGGTGGTTGCCAGCAGCAGCATGACGAAGGGTCCCTCGCCCAGGAGCCGCGCCCCGGCGAAGGACAGGCCGAGGGTGAGGCCGAAGACCGTCGCCCCCGAGAGGAGACGGAGCGGTCCCTGCTGCTGCAGCTTCCCGAAATCGATCTCGAAGCCCGACAGGAACATCAAGAGCAGGAAGCCGAACTCGGCCAGGAAATCCAGGAGCTCCGACGAACGGATCAGCCTCAGGACCGACGGGCCGGCGATCACGCCGAAGGCGATCTCCAGCACCACCGCCGGGAGGCGCAGTCGGCCGGCCGCGATCGGCAGGAGAAACGCGGCGCCGGCGATCAGGATCAGCGAGGTCGCCTGGTCCATGATCTCACAGGCTCTCAGTCCCCCGAGGGAACCAGCATCACCGAGCAACGGGAGCGGCGCAGCAGGTGGGCGATCACGTTCACCCGGAGGAAGCGCGTCGGAGGCTTGCCGACCCCGAGCACCAGCAGGTCCTTGCGGGCCCCTTCCTCCAGGAAGGTCTGGACGGGGTTTCCGGTGCGAACGGCCCCGTTGACGGTCACCCCCTGTGCGGCGGCCTCTTCCGTCAGCCAGCCGATCCATTCCCGGGCCTGGCCCTCGTCCTCGCCACGTGCGGAGAACACCGGGTCGATCGCCGCGAGCCCGGTCATCCGGGATCCGGTCAGTCGCGCCAGGTCGATGGCCACCCGCGCCGCGGACTCTCCCACCGGCGTCCTGCGGGCGGGAAGGAGGATATGGGCGTAGGGGTGGGTGCGGCGGGAGAGCAGCACGGGGACGCCCCGCTCCCGGACCAGGGAGAGCGCCTGACGGCAGCGGCGCCAGGCCCGCAGACGGCCCGTCCCCGGGGGCGCCGGAAGCACCACGACACCGACGCTCTCCTCCTGCGGGATCCGCGCCAGGGCCCGACCAGGCGAGCCCCGGACCGCCCGAAGCCGTACGTCCACCCCCTCGGAGACCACGTCCGCCCGCGCCAGCAGGTCCCGGATCCGGTCGCCGACCTCCGCTTCCCGCACGAACTCCGGATCCCGGTGGACGAGGAGCAGGGATCCAGCACGGGAATTGCGCGCCAGATACTCCGCCTCGGAGACGACGGCTCCCAGATCGGATTCCTCGTCGACGACGAGGGCCACCCGCTTGCCGTACTGCAGCGGGAACCGTGCCTCCCCCGAGGTGAAGCTGCGGATGATCTGGCCGAAGCCGGAGCTGGGGCCGATGACCGTCACGAGATCTCCCTCCTCCAGCGACGTGTCTCCGTGGGGGACGATCATCCGGCCGCGGCGCAGGACCGCGCCGACGATCCAGTTCTCCGATCGGATGTCCATGAGGCTGCGGCCCCGAACGGGGGAGTCGTGGGCCACCCGCACCTCGATGGCCTCGGCCTTGCCGTCGGCGAACGCCTTCGAGGAGACGCGACGGGACTCGAGGCCCAGCTCCGCCTGGCGGGCGATGAGCGAGGCGGTGCCCACGGTCCGCACCTCCAGGGCGCGAAACTCGGACACCCGATCCGGGTCGTTGACGAGCCCCAGGATGCGCAGGATACCGCCCTCCCGGGCCAGCCGGCAGGCCTCGAGGTTGACGTCGTCGTCTTCGGTGGCGGCCACCAGGGCGTCCGCCTCGGCCACCCCGGCCCGCCGCAGCACCACCAGGCTCGATCCGTCTCCGACGATGACCCGGCAGTTCCGGACATGGCGTGCCCGTTCCAGGCGGTCGGAGGACGTGTCGACCAGCGTGAGCTCCCAGATCTCCCCCAGCCGGAGCATCAGCTCCCGGGTCGAGCCGCCCGCGCCCACGATGATCAGCCGCATCGCATCCGTCCGCCCGGAAGTATCTCACAGGCCGGACGGGCCGCAATTGCAACCGCCGGGAGGCGGAAACGTATGGCAAAGGGGACGCTGTCCGGCCTCCGGCCTGCCGGGGGCGCACCGGGTCTCCCCGGTGGGGTAGGATCATGCCGGTCCACGAGTACGGGGCACCCGCCCGGATCATCCACCACCTGCCTTCGCGAGGGGTGGAGATCCACGGCGGCGACTGGACCTGCAAGGAACCCGGGTGGCGGCAGGACGTGACGGTCTGTCGGGAGGGCCCTCCCGAGGCCGGCAGGTGGTGAATGACCCGGGCCAAGGGAGGAGCCGGATTGATGATTCGAGCGATTCCGTTGCTGCTGCTGGCCGTTCCGCTGGCGCTTGCTCCCATGGCTGCGCCGGCGGCCGACGAGTGCGTTCCGTTCGAGGTGCCCGACTCGGCCGTGATCACCTGGCACGGCTGGGCCTGCAAGAAGGGGTTCGCCGAGACGGATGGGGCGTGCTCGCCCGTCGAGGTGCCCGACCACGGAAAGCTGATCGTCAACTCCTGGCGCTGCAAGGACGGCTACCGGCGCGAGGGGGACGCATGTCTGGCGGTGCAGCCCCCGGAGCATGCCCGGGTCGCGGGGAACGACTGGCGTTGCCGCAGCGGCTACCGGAGGGACGGTGGTGCGTGCGCCCCGGTGGAGGTGCCGGAGCACGGGAAGCTGTTCGGGGGCGGCTGGGTCTGCGAGAAGGGTCATGCCCGTGCCGGTGACGCCTGCGTGCGGCTGGAGGTGCCGGAGCACGCGAAGCTCCTGCTCAACACCTGGCGCTGCAGGGACGGTTACCGCCTCGAGGGGGACGCTTGCTTGCCGGTGGAGCCGCCGGAGAACGCGACGGTGGTCGGAAACGGCTGGCGCTGCCGCAAGGGGTACGAGCGGGTCGACGACGGCTGCAGGCCCGTGGAGGTGCCGGAGCACGGGAAGCTGTTCGGGAACGGCTGGCTCTGCGAGAAGGGGTATGCGCGGGCCGGTGACGCCTGCGTCCGGCTGGAGGTTCCGGAGCACGCGAAGCTGCTGATCAACACCTGGCGCTGTAGGGACGGCTACCGCCCCGACGGGGATGCCTGCGTGCCGGTGAATCCGCCGGAGAACGCGACGGTGGCCGGCAACGGCTGGGACTGCAAGAAGGGCTACGCCCGGAACCCGGCGGGCGCCTCCGGCCGGTAGCCGGTGCCACCCCGGCCGCGGGGCCGGGGTTCTCGAGGGCGCACGGATCGATGACCCCGACATGGATCGATCACGCCCTGGCCGTGTTCCTCACGGCAATCCTGCCCTTCCTGGCCCTGCGGAGCTTCCGGAAGCTGCAGGAACGCATGCGGCGCCCGGAACCGGCTGCCCGACTGCGGGGATACGGTCGGACGATGATCCGGCTATGGTCCCTGGCGATCGCGGTGGCCGCCGCCTGGGTCGGCGAAGGCCGGGCGCTCTCCGACCTGGGCCTGGGCTGGAGGGCGGGTCCGGGAACCTGGGTCGGCGGCGGCCTCACCCTCGCCGCCTGCGCGCTGCTCTTCCTCCAGGCCTGGAGAATCCGCCGCAGCCCCCGGATCCGGGCCGGCCTCCTGCCCCGCTTCGAGCCGTTCCGCGCCCTTCTCCCCGCGGGGGAGCACGAGTGGGCTTGGTGGGTGGGTCTGTCCCTCACCGCCGGTATCTGCGAGGAGATCACCTTCCGCGGCTTTCTCATGACCTACATCGGCGGCCAGGCCGGTACCGTGGCCGCGATCCTGGTATCCAGCATCGTGTTCGGCCTGGGGCACCTCTACCAGGGGATCGGTGGCATGGCCCGGACCGCGGGGACCGGATTGATCGTGGCCGGCCTCTACGTCCTGACCGGTTCGCTCTGGGCGTCGATGCTCCTGCACTTCTGCATCGACTTCACCGGCGGGTGGATTGCACGGTCCGTTCTGCGGCAGGCGCCGGCCTCCGGGGCAACGGCGCAAGCGGTTCCGGGGTGACCGTCCCGCCGGTCAGAGACAGCCGCTCTTCCGGATCTCCTCCATCGCCTCGTCGACGGTGCCCACCGCGCGGATGAGGTGCGCATCGGGGGGTGCGATGGTCCCGCCCGGAATCAGGGTTTCCCGGATGAAGTCCCCGAGCGATCGCCAGAACTCCCCGCCGAGGGCCACCACGGGGAAGGCCTCGACCTTGCCCGTCTGGATCAGCGTGAGCACCTCGAAGGTCTCGTCCAGGGTCCCGTATCCCCCCGGCATCACCACGAAAGCGCAGGAGTACTTCACGAGCATCACCTTGCGGACGAAGAAGTGCTCGAACTCGATGAACCGGTCCAGGTAGGGGTTGGGCTCCTGCTCCTTCGGGAGACGGATGTTGCAGCCGACGCTCAGCCCGTTCCCCTCCCGGGCGCCCCGGTTCGCCGCCTCCATGATCCCCGGTCCTCCGCCGGTCATCACCCCGTACCCCTCCTCGGCCAGGCGGCGCCCCATTCTGCGGGCGAGGTCATAGAAGGGGTGGGTTTCCGGGAACCGCGCGGAGCCGAAAACCGTGACCAGCGGGAGGTCGAAGTCCAGTGACTCGAAGCCATGGAGGAACTCCAGGAAGTAACGCACCGCGCTCTCCAACTCCTCGGCGCGCCCCCGGCGTCCCCGCAGAAAGTGCTTCTCGGCGTCGTTCACCATCCCGAGGAGCGGCAGCTTGCCGCCGTGCTCGATCTTCTCCGTCATCCTTCCTCCCGGTTACCGGCGTCCCCGGCATGGCCCGAGGGTAAGGCCACTCGGTCCGTGCCGCAAGGGTGCGCAGCGAAGCCGCGCCAGCGTCGGCTGGTCACCGCCCCCCGCGGCCGGTATCCTGATCGCTCGAGGAGGGAATCATGCGATCTGAGAGCCGCAGGAACGTCGCCACCGCGGCGACGCTGAGCTGTCTGCTCTTGGCCGGAGCCTGGAGTCCGGCGGCTGCCCAGGGGGCCGGGACCGACGGGGTGCGGGAGGAGCTCCTCCGGCTGAACGGTTCCATGGACCGGCTGGTGGCCCTCGTGGAGGCGTGGACGGCGGAGTCCGGGCGTACCGAGCGCATCCGCCAGGTGGACGAGCTGGACCGGACGATCGCGTTCCTGGACCAGGAGCTCCGGGAACGCCGTGCGGAGCGTGACGAGCTGGAGGTCCGGCTCGAGGGTGTCCTCCGGGCGATGGACCAGGCGGAGCGGAGGCTGCAAGGCGGAGGCGAGCCCAGCGTGTTCGACATGCTGGCAGAGGAGCCGGATCCGGCTCGCCGCCTGGAGGGACAGGAGCGCCAGCTGTACCGGCTCCAGGAGAGCCTGAACGCGACGGACGCGCGCATCCAGGAGCTGCGGGACACCCTCGCCGAACGCCGCGCGATGCGGGAACGGCTGGCGGTCAGCCTCCAGGATGAGCTGGCGGGCCGGTCGCGCTGAGCCCCCCGGAGGCGCGGGCGGATGACCCCCTTCACGTCCGGGGACTGGATCCTCAACGCGGGCCCGTTCTCGACCACGCTCAGCCCGGACCGTGAGTCGAGCTACAGCTTCGATCTGGAGGGACGGCCCCTTTCCTGGCTGATCCGGGAGACGCTCTTCCGCCGCACCCTGGCCTCCGAGGTGCACGGGCGCTCCGGCCAGGGGGCGGGGCGGGATCGCTGGCGCCTGTCCGGGGAGGAGGCACGGGCGGCGCTGGCGGCGGTGGCGGCCTGCGCTGCGGCCGCCCCGCGGCCGGAGGCGGGCTCCGAGCTCCGGGACCGGCTCGAGGCCATCCTCCGGTGGGATGTCGACGCCCTCCTGGACGAGGCGGTGCGGTTCCGGGCCGCCTACGAGCCCATCGGGATCCTGCCGCCGGACCAGTACCGGGCCCTCGTCCTCCAGGCCACCATCGGCTGCACCTGGAACCGCTGCGCGTTCTGCTCCTTCTACCAGGACCGGCCGTTCCGGGCCCGGGCCCCCGGGGCCTTTCGCGAGCACGCATCCCGGGTGGCCGCCCTGCTGGGCAAGGCCGCCGTCCTGCGGGACCGGATCTTCCTGGCAGACGGCGATGCCCTCACCCTGTCCAACGAGCGACTGCGGCCGATCTTCACCGTCGCCCGCGAGATGTTCCCCGACCGCCCCCTGGCCGGGTTCGTCGAGGCCCACGCGGGGGGACGGAAGCCCGCCCGGGACTGGTCGGAACTGCGGGCGCTGGGGCTGCAGCGGATCTGTCTTGGGCTGGAGAGCGGTCACGAGCCGCTGCTGCGCCTCCTCAACAAGCCTGCCAGCGCGGTGGAGGCGGGGCAGGTGGTCCGGGACCTCAAGACCGCGGGCCTCTCCGTGGCCGTGGTGCTGCTGTGTGGCGCCGGCGGGGAGCGCTACGCCGACCCGCACGTGACCGACAGCCTCGACCTGCTCCGGCAACTCCCGCTCGGGGCCGGGGACATCGTCTACCTGTCGCCGTTCGTGCTCCACGAGGGATCGGAGTACGCCCGCCGGCTGCAGGAGCAGGGGATCCGGCCCCTGGGGACGGTGGCCATCGAGGCCCAGCTCGCCGCCCTGCAGGCCGGGACGCGGGCGGCGCTGCCCGGGGTCAAGGCGGTCCGGTACGATATCCGCGAGTTCCTCTACTGATCGCCGGTGGCCGCGGAAGCCGGATTGTGCCAGACTGGGTGCGCTCCCCAGCGGAGCCGACACCTCCCCTCCGACCTGTTCCGCCCATCAGCGAGACGCAGGACCCGGCTCCACGGAGGGGCACATGCATTCCGGTCCAGGGACCTGGACATCCGGACGCCAGAGGGAACAGCGATGATCGATCGTTCGAAGGTCCGCCTCGTTCACGGCGGTCACAAGGGTGCCGAGGCGGAGTTCGGCGCCGCGGCGGCGAAATGGGGGGTCTCCGAGACCACCCTCTCCTACGAGGGCCACAACATGCAGCGCGCGGAGAACGTCGAGGTCCTCCCCGACCCGGAGCTGGAAAAGGGACGCGTCAGCATGGAGCTGGTGTTCCAGCGGATGGGTCGGCGCTTCCATCGCGGCAAGGGGGTCAGCCGGGTGATCCACTCCATGTTCCACGTGGTGGTGCGCAGCGACGAGGTGTTCGCGGTGGGCTGGATCCAGCCGAACCAGACGATCAAGGGGGGCACCGGCTGGGGGGTGGAGCTGGCGAAGCTGTTCGGGCGCAAGGTGCACGTCTTCGACCAGGAGCGGGACTCCTGGTTCACGTGGCAGGGAGGCGAGTGGGTCCGCAGCGAGCCGACGCTGCGGGAGGGCACCGTGGCCGCCACCGGCACCCGCGCCCTCGAGGAGAATGGGCGGCAGGCGATCCACGACGTCTTCCGGCGTTCCTTCGGCGCGGCCTGACCGGCAGGATCCCGGCCGAGGACGAGCGGGCTCGCGCCGTCGCGGGGGTCAGCTCATCGCGTCGCCACGACCCCAGGGGAGCGTCCGGTTCGCGAAGCCGACCTCGCCCCGGATCAGGTGGTACACGTACGATCCCAGGCACAGATTCCCGAACAGGAGCGCGGAGAGCGCCACGACCAGCATTCCCTGGAGCACATAGCCGGTCACGACCCACCCGAACTGCAGCGACAGGCCGATCCCCAGCATGAAGCTGGCGGCCATCCCCTGGGCGAAGCGCCGGGGCGCCGGCGCCGGCGGCATTGGATCCCGCCCGCTTCGCCGGGCGAAGAACCGGTTGTGAAGGGCGTCGAACGGGTTCCAGCGCGGCACCAGCACGTTCCACCAGAGCAGGGCCGAGAGCGCCAGGAAAGCGGGGCTCGACTGCAGGATCAGGGCGACCACGACGAGGACGCCGATGATCCGGGGTTGCAGGCTGAGCGCGGCGAAGCGCTGCTCGCAGGCCGGCGTCGATGGCTCCCGGAATCCCTGCTGTCGGACGAAGTTCACGACGGAGCGAGAGGCCATACGTGCCTCCATCGCCGGTCATGACCGGCGGGCGGCGCTCGGTGGGAACGCCGCATTGGGGATGATGTACCTCGCCCCATGGCCGTTGCAAGACCCGCGCCGGTTGCCCCCTCCGGCGCATCCCGTCCGGGCCCTTGAGCGATCCGGGAGTCCGGGGGTATCCTC
>JASFRI010000071.1:0-13341 GCA_050115015.1 Acidobacteriota bacterium | reverse complement strand
TCCAGAGCGTGTCGACCACGATGTCCGCGACGACGGGCACCTGGGGCTTCGGCGGGAAGTAACCGAGGCGGGACATGTTCGTCCAGCCCTCCGCCCAGTTCATCCCGTCGAAGGCGCCCTGGAAGCCGGCGGACTCGAAGAACCCGTCGTTCGGCACCGCACGGCAGTTGCCCGGGGTGGCGCAGGAGAGCTTGGAACCCGCAGCGGGCCGCGGGTCGACCTGCGCGACCGGCGTGGCCGGACCGCCGAACCGCGTGAGCTGGCGGATCGGCAGCGGGTCGGCGCAGGACTCGTAACGGTTGAGGTTGAACAGACCGCCGGGCACGTCGGCGCCGGTCTTGCCCGCGTCGCCGGTGTATTCCAGCTCGCCGGTGTCGATGTCGCCGCAGCCGGAGGTGCCGTCGTCGTCCACGGCACCGCCGAAACAGAAGTCCTCCTGGCGCTGCACGCAGTACCACTCGTTGTTCGTCAGCTCCAGCTGGTAGGTCGAGTCCGGCGGCCCGTAGAACCCGAACTTGCAGTAGTCGCCGACCTGGCATCCGGGGCAGGTGGCCGAGGCCGGGGCGCAGTCGAAGTCGGAGCTGCACGAAGAGCCCCGGAACGTAGATCCGTCCGCGCTGAGGCACTCGCCGGCGGGGTTGTACGCTGTGTTCGCGCGCTCGGCGCTGGTGTTCGGTCCCACCGGGCCGACAGAGCAGTCGCCGCCGGAGCAGCTCACGCCCTCGATCTGGATCGCGGCGCCGCCCCAGTCGGCGAACAGGCTATTGTAGTAGCGGCCGCCGGCGTTGTCCCGCAGGTTCAGCGCCGTGTTGGTCGAGCCCGCGCCGGGCCCCACGCCGATGGAGGTCACGTTGTAGAACGTGGGGATGGCGAAGGGGCGACTGCCGTCGGGGCTGTTCCCGCCGTCGTGCTCGCCCCCCTTGTCGCCGGGGAGGCTCTGGGCCAGGAAGACGAACTGCGCCTTGCCGGAGTAACCCTCGTCGTAGTCCAGACCGTCGTCGCCGGGGCCGAAGAACACCATCCGCTTCATCTGGGGGGCACCGCCGAAGCACTCGACGGAGTCGTCCTGGTTCTGGAAGACCTCGATGTACTCGAGCTGGGTCGGGCGGCCGATGCCGCCCAGGGTCAGGCCGTTGATCTCGTTGGCCGCCGACAGGTTGAAGCCGCCGTAGCGGATCGACACGTAGCGCATCCCGCCCGAGTCGTACTCGTTGCAGTTCATCGCGTCGTAGCGCAGGTCGCCGCTGTAGAGAGCTCCCGCGGCGCAGTTGCCGTAGAGGCCCAGGCCGCCCGCCGCCACCAGCCCCTCGATCTGCACCTCCCGGTTGGCATCCGGACCGCCGGCGGTGTTGTTCGACACCCAGCCGCGGCTCAGGAGGATCACGCCGCCCCACTGCCCCGTCAGCCCCACCACGTTGGGGGCGCTGTCGTAGGGGGGGGTGCCGGGGTTCGGGCCGATGTTGTCGTCGAACAGGTCCGTGAAGACGATGGGGTTCTTCGGCGTGCCGAGGGCCTTGATCTTCGAGTCACGGGTGATGATCAGGGCTCCCGGATCGTTCGCCGCGGGGGCCGACTCGCCCTCGCCGCGGATGACGGTCCCCTCCTGGATCGTGAGGGTCGCACCCATGGTGACGTAAACCGGCTCCGTGAGGATGTAGGTGTTGTCGTTCGTCCAGGTTTCATCCGCGTTGATTGGACTGAAGACATTGATGGTGGCTGCTGCGGCGGGCATCGCCGAGATGACCAGGGCGGTCATCAGGGCGGTGGCCCAGAGCCAGGCATGACGATTCATCTTGCTCCTCCCCCTTTGGTGGATGGCCTCGAAACGAGAGCGATACGGCGGAAATAGCCCCGCGGACCGAATGTGTTTCCCTGCTCGGCTGAGGATTCCGGGTTCCCCCACACACAGGCCTCACGGCGGACATTTGTGGATTGCTGCCGTGAGACTTTACCGGCGGCCTGTTACGGTCCGGAGACGGACGGGTGACGTCTTCACGAAGCCGATCGGCTGGAACCTGCATGGCTCGCGCTTTTCCAGGGTGGCGGGACGCGAAACGGCCGGGCTTCGCCATGACCGAGGGGATCACTCGCCGAGGACTTCCTCCAGCACCGCCGCCCGGTCGGCCGCGCCGGGCTGCCCGCTGCCGGCCAGATCCCCGGCAAGGCGCTCGGCAAACCTCCGGACCTGCACGTTCCCGGAGATGGCCTCCCGGAGATGGGGACGGGCCTCGTCGGCGCGGTCCAGGAAGAGCAGGACGATCCCGACGTTGAAGCGTGCCTCCACCGAGTCGGGCTGCAGGCGGAGAGCCTCCTGGAAATGGTCCAGCGCCGGCTCGAGTTTCCCGGCCCCCTGCAGCAGGCTTCCGAGGTTGTTGTGGGCGGCAACCGACTCCGGGTCGGTACGCAGGCAGGCCTCCAGCTCCGCGGCGGCGCCCTCCGGATCGCCCCGCTCCCGCAGGAGTAGCGCCAGGCCGAGGTGGGCCTCCGCCAGGTCCGGATCCAGGCGGAGGGCGTTGCGAAGGTGAACCTCCGCCTCCTCCCCGAGGCCGCGCTCCCGCAGCAGCGCTCCCAGGTTGTTCTGCGCGGCCGCCGAGGCGGGATCCAGCCGGACCGCCTCCCGGAGATGCTCCTCGGCCTCCTCGTATCGCGCCTGGGCCTGCAGCAGGCTCCCGAGGTTGCGATGGGCCCGGGCGTACTCGGGGTCGGCGCGGATCGCCTCGCGGTACTCCCGGATCGCGCCGTCGAGGTCCCCCCCGGCCTCCAGGGCGCTCCCGAGGTTGTTGTATGCCTGAGCCGACGGGTCCCGGGCCACCGCCCTCTCCAGCTCGACGCGGGCCTCCCCGGCGCGGCCGGCCCGGGTCAGGGCGGCCCCCAGGTTGCGGCGGGCATCCGGGTTGTCGGGGTCATGGTCCAGGATCGCGCGGAACTGCGCGATGGCCTCGTCGACCCGGCCCGCCGCCAGCAGCAGGTCCCCCAGGTTCAGCCGGGCGCCGTCGTAGTCCGGGGCCAGGTCGATCGCCCGCCGGTACTCCTCCATCGCCTCGGCGGCCCGGCCCTGCTGCTGCAGGACCACGGCGGTGTTGTAGAGGAACCGGGGGTTTTCCGCCTCAACCTCCCCTCGTCGGGCGGTCACCCGCCGGAACAGCTCCGGGTCCGCGGGCCGCGGCGGGCCGAGCCATCCCGCCCGCTCCATCGCGTCCCAGATGGCCAGGGCGATCCTCCGGTGGCCCTGCTGGGTCGGATGCACGTAGTCCTCGATCCAGTTGAAGCCGATGAGGCCGTGCTCGCTCTCCGTTTCCAGGGTCCGCTCGACGTCCACGAACAGCAGGTCGGCGCCCTCCTCCTCCGCCGCCACCCGCCGGATGGCATCGTTGATCGCCGAGAGGCGGCGGATCGGGGAGGCATCCAGGTCACAGGCCCGTCCGTAGGCTTCGCGGGCCTCGTCATAGCGGTCCGCGGCCTCGTAGGCCCGGGCGAGCCGGAACCGCGTCCCGGCGTGACCCGGTTCGATGGAGGCGGCTTCCTCCAGCAGGGGCACCGCCTCCCCGCCATGGCCGGACTCGAGGAGTTCGCCGCCGCGTGTGAAACGGTCGAGCCAGTCGTCGGAGCCGCCCTCGGCTCCGGCGATGGAGCGCTGCGGCCGCCAGTCCCGCAGGTTGGCGGGAACCGTCGCCAGGACCACCCGCACACCCGCCTCCCGCGACCGGCCGATCAGATCCCGGAGGCCCTCCTCGAAGCGACGGACGATCTCCGCCTTCTCCGCCGCGTCGAAGACGGCGCTCTGGTCCCGGCGCACGCTCAGGTCGAACGCCGGCGTGGCCGCCGAACCGGTGGGCGGGGAATCGTCGCGGAGAAGATCATGGATCAAGGTGTAGAGCCGCCAGCGGGCCAGCAGCGTCCAGGTCCGCTGCCGCGCCTCCCCCCAGGTCTTCACCGCCCCGTAGAACGTGGGCTCCACGAACTCGTTGTGCCCGCTGTAGATCACGAAGACGTCCGGCTGGTAGCGGACGAGTTCCCGGGCGACGACACCCAGGCGGTGCATCCCGTAGGACGTGCCGGCGGCGTTGATCGCCTCGACCGTGCGTTCCGGATGGCTCGCCGCCAGCAGGTCTCCGAGCAGCCCCGTGAAGGCGGCCTCCGCCCCCCAGGGGAAGCCGTAGGCGCTGGAGCCTCCCAGGCAGAACAGCCGGAAACCGTTGGCCGGCTTGTCCGCCAGGAAGCTCTGGGGGTTGAAGGTCCGCTGCCGGGAGAGCTCCCGGGTCCCGAAGCGGTCGCCGTCGCGCTGGAACACCGACACCAGGCCGGAGAAGCCGCGGGTGGGGTCCTCCCGCCGGATCAGGGGCTCCACCCCCACCGCCGCGAGCACCAGCTCCGTCACGACCAGGATGGCCGCGGGAACGGTGACGCCGACGAGCAGGTTCTTCCAGGTGTGGTTGCGAATCAGAGCTCCCACCGGAACAGCAGGCTGACCTCCCGGGCCCGGTCCCGGTAGGTCCGCAGGGTCTCCTCGGGGGACGTGGCTCCCTCGGGCGTGTAGGACCAGAACGTCTCCAGCCCCTGCATGTCCAGGTTCTTGGCCTTCAACGCCAGCGTCCAGCCCTTGCCGAGCCGCTGGCTGAACGTGACGTTCAGGAGACCGTTCTGGCGCTCGTAGACGTCCGGCTGCCCCCCGGTATCCGCGCCGACGGCGGCCCCGGTCAGCAGGGTATCGCCGATGAGGTTGTAGAAGATCCCGAAGGACGTCCCGGTCTTCTCGTTGTCGTAGGTGAGGTTGAGGTTGAGCAGGAAGGCGGGCTGTCCGGACAGAGGCCGGGTCTCCGATTCGAGCCCGAAGGCGGCCAGCGCCTCCTGCTGATCGATGGGGATGTCCACCGCCGAGTCCAGGCGGGAGTAGTTGGCCCCGATCGCCAGCCCCTCCAGCGCCTCCGTCCAGGCGCCGAACCCGTAGCGCGCCTCCAGCTCGAACCCCTGGACGGTGCCGCTGGGAAAGTTGATCGGCTGGACGACCGTGGTCTCCCCGCCGACGCCGAAGGCGATGTACTCGATGGGGTTCGTGATCTCCTTGTAGAAGACGCTGGCCGCCAGCACCTCTCCCGGGCGCCGGAACCACTCCCAGCGCAGGTCGTAGTTCCGGATGTCCGAGAGCACGAGGAACGGATTGCCGACGAACTGGTCGCCCGCGATGAACTCCTCGGTCACGTTGGGCGCGAGTTCCCGGAAGGTCGGCCGGGCCAGGGTGTGGCTGGCGGAGGCCCGTAGCTTCATGTTCGGGATGATCTCCCAGTTCAGGCCCAGGGAGGGCAGCCAGTCGTCCTCCTGGATGTCGGCGGTGGCCTCGTCGGGGGTCGCCTCGACCCGGGCGAAGTTCCCGGACCCGGGCGGGTTCTCCTCGATGAGCTGGATGCAGTTCGGGGCATCCAGGGTCTGGCAGGGCTGGGTCGTGGAGGGAATGATCTGGATGTCCGTCCGCTCGAAACGGACCCCGGCCACGAGATCGAGGCTCCGGACGATGGGAAGCTCCACCAGCGCGAAGGCCGCGTCGACCTGTGCGGTGCCGGTGTAGTCCACGTCCTGGCCGACGCGGGTCAGCGTGTAGAGGAGCTGGTCCCCGGCGGCACAGTTCCCCCCGAAGGTGAAAGGCGTCGTCGGAGGGGTGCAGCGGCCGGGGGAGAGACCGATGCGGTCCGGATCGGCAAACACGTTGGTCCACAGGTCGCCGTCGTAGGGCGAGATGTAGGTGGGGAGCGCCTTGTTCCGCGACACCTGTTCGTTGCCGAAGAAGGGACCCAGCTGGTTCGGGAACACGTATGTGAACGAGTCCTGGACGAACTCGCGGTCGGTGCTGTCCCAGTTCACCCCGAAGCGGACGTCCCCGTCGAGCTGCAGCCACGGCTGGAAGGGGCGATTGACCTCCAGCTTCGCCTGAAAATTGGTCTCCTGGCCGTTCCGGAAGATCCGGCGGGTCACGTCCTGGGCGGTCACGCCGCCCGGGATGTTGAAGCTGGACGTCCTCGACACGGCGTCGTAGACGTTCCGGAAGTAGCGGACATCAGGCTCGTCCTGCTCGGTCTCGTTGTACGCCGCATCCCACGAGACGGTCCACTTGCGTGGCAGGTCGTGGACCCCGTGCATCTGGAAGGCGCCCAGGTTGCGCTCGATGTAGTAGAGGGCCTGGTTCTGGATGACCTGGGTGCGGGTGGCGGGCTGGGACTGGAAGCGGGCGGTGTCCACGATGGAGGAGTTGTAGAGCAGGTCCCAGTGGAGCTGGTTCCGCGGGTTGATCTGCCACTCGACGCCGACCAGCCAGCTCTGCGTGAGGGACTCCGTCCCCAGGCTGTCCGAGCGGGGCACCGTCGTCAGGCCGGCGCCGGGGTCCGAGACCCCCCCCTGGCGGTTCTGACCGTCGAGGTAGAGCCCGAAGTCATGGTTGAAGAGGTAGGCCCCGATCAGCCCGACGTACCCCTCGTCCCCGGTATCCCAGCGGTTCCCGCCGATGATGGAGAACTTCTGTCCCGGCACCGGACCGTCGCCCTCCGGGGGGCTCTCGACCCCCATCACCGGGGCGAAGGATCGGGTGAGTTCGTCGTACTGCTGGGACGCCGCCAGCGTCTGGGGGGTCGGGCCGCTGGGGTTGGGGTTCGGCACCGACGGGAGCTTCGTCTGCGCGATCGCCGGGAGGGACCGGTACTCCGTCTCGAACACACCGCCCCCCTCGTAGGTCAGGAAGTCCGGTGACTGCGTGGCGATGGAGTTCGCCTCGATGCCGAAGCTGACGTTCAGCATCGGCGCGACCGGCGCGGACTTCGTCTCGATGTCCACACCCCCTCCCGTGAACTCCCCCTGGAGGTCGGGCGTGAAGGTCTTCGTGACCACCACGTTCTCGATGGTCGCGGTGGGGAACAGGTCGATCTGCACCGCGCGTCGCCGGGGATCGGCGCTCGGCACCCGGAGACCGTTGAGGGTCGTGCCGGTGTAGCGGTCGCTCAGACCCCGGACGGTGGCGTACTTCCCCTCGACGACCGATGCGCCCACGACGAGCTTGAGGGCGTCTCCCGCATCGGTGGCGCCGGCCTTGCTGATGAGGTCCGAGGAGATGGAGTCCTGCAGCGTGATGGACTCCTGCCGGATCTCCAGCAGCGCCAGCTCCCCTCCGCCGAGGAGGTCCGCCCCCGACACGATCAGCGCCGGCATGTCGATGACGGCCTGGGCGAGCTCGCCGCGGACGTCGGTCAGCTGGCCGGGGGTGACGACGACGCCGGAGGCGAAGGAGCGCTCGTAGCCGTCCTTGGCGAAGGAGAGGGAGTAGCTGCCCGGCGGGACCGCATCGAACAGGAAGCTGCCGTCCTGTCCCGTCGTGGCGGCGAGGCCCAGCTCCACCACCGTCACGGTGACCCCCTCCAGCGGGATCGGCGGCTGGAAGTCCAGGTCGACGACGATGCCGCGGATCACGCCGGCGTCCTGGCCCACTGCCGGGGCGACGGCCCCGAGCAGCGCCAGGACGACGGCGAGCGGTCTCGTGATCGGGAGGGAGGTCAGGGTGTGGCTCCGAACGGTGGTCTTCCGGGGTGTCCCGGCGCTCCTGTTCTTCTTCGGGTTCTCTGGAAGCTGGCGAGCCTTCGGAATGCCAGAACACACTCCGGTTCACAACGCGGCACGTCGGGATAGGAGCGGGTCCGGGGACGGATGTTTTGCCATTCACGTGACATGCGGATGGCAGGCGTGTTAACAGGCTGTAAAAAGAGCCTCGGCGGCTGTCGGACACAGGCACAAAAAAGGGCGCGCCCCCCGGGGCGGGAGCGCGCCCGAAACGACGAGGCACCATCGCGATGAAGTGCCGTCCGCTCCCTCGGGGGAGCCTCCTCGAATCTAGCGGGGGCTGATGACGGTCCGGGGGCGTTCGGGTGACCGATCGGGAACGCTTGCGCGGGGCGCCGTCAGACGCAATTAACACGAAGTTAACATCATCGTAACGTCCGGCTAAACCCCGCGTGTTGGAATCTGCCACGAGAGTCTGCTCTTTACAGGTTCGATGGCGGCGCTCCGGCGCCGCGACGGGAGGTGAACATCCCATGCGGTTTTTCGGCAGGACCCTGGCCGTTGCGCTCATCGGCCTGGCGCTGACGGCCGTCGTCGTCGCGCAGTCGGTCGAGGTGGACGCCACCATCGCCCCCTACGACAAGACCAGCGGCGTCTCGGGCAACCTCAGCTCGGTGGGCTCGGACACGCTGAACAACCTGATGACGCTCTGGGCGGAGGGTTTCCAGAGGATCTATCCGAACGTCAAGATCCAGATCGAGGGGAAGGGCTCCTCCACCGCCCCCCCGGCCCTCATCCAGGGCACGGCGCAGATCGGCCCGATGAGCCGGAAGATGAAGAGCAAGGAGCTGGATGACTTCGATGCGGCCTTCGGATACGAGCCGACCCGCATCTCCGTGGCCATCGACGCCCTGGCGGTCTACGTCCACAAGGACAACCCGATCGAGCAGCTGACCCTCGAGCAGGTGGACGCCGTTTTCTCGAAGACACGGAAGTGCGGCGGCGCGAAGGACATCGTCACGTGGGGGGATCTGGGCCTCACCGGCGACTGGGCCCAGAAGCCGATCAGCATGTACGGCCGCAATTCCGCGTCCGGGACCTACGGCTACTTCAAGGACCACGCCCTCTGCAAGGGGGACTACAAGGACACCGTGAAGGAGCAGCCCGGATCCGCCTCGGTCGTCCAGGGCGTCACGGAGGACCTCTACGGCATCGGATACAGCGGCATCGGGTACAAGACCTCCGGCGTCAAGACGGTCCGCCTGGCGGCGAAGGCGGGCGATCCCTTCCAGGGGACCGATCCGGAGACCGTCTACTCCGGCAAGTACCCCCTGGCACGCTTCCTGTACCTGTACGTCAACAAGGCGCCGAGCGGGCCCCTCGATCCCCTGCGACGGGAGTTCCTCACCTTCGTCCTGTCGCGGGAGGGACAGCAAGTGGTCCTGAAGGACGGCTACCTTCCGATCACGCAGAAGATCGTCGAGGACCAGCTCGCCGCCTTGCGGTAGCCGGCCCGACCCAGGGGGCCCGGAGCGACGCCCCGGGCCCCTCGACGTGCCCTGGCC
The DNA here is from genome assembly GCA_050115015.1 of Acidobacteriota bacterium. GTDB lineage: Bacteria > Acidobacteriota > Polarisedimenticolia > CBDVAL01 > CBDVAL01 > JASFRI01. Next base: position 4,240 of record JASFRI010000071.1, on the reverse strand, counting down.
ACGGCGCTCCACGGAACGCTGCGGGTCGTGTAGAATCCGCCTGTTTCCCGATGACCACGAACCCCGCGACCCAGCTTCCCGAGCCGGAAGTCCGACCGGCCGACCGCCCCGGTGTGCCGCACCGGACCGCGCCGGTGCGCCTGCTTTCGGATCGCCTCGCCCGCTGGGTGGTGACCGCCGGTGGACTCGGCATCATCGCGAGCATCCTGGGGATCCTGGTCTTCATCCTGATCGAGGTGGTCCCGCTGACGTTGCCGGCGCGGGTCCAGCTCTCCGGTGGGATCCCGACCGACCCGGATCTCACCGTCGGTGCCATGGCGGTGGATCCCTTCCGGACCCATGTGGCGTCCCTGACCGGGGACGGTACGTTGCGGGTGCAGCGCACCGGGGACGGTGCCGTGGTCCTGGAGGAATCGGTCTTCGGTACCGCGCTGCCGCGGATGGGAACCGCGGAGGGGGAGCTGCTCCTCGGGTCCGCCGGAGACGGACGGCTGCTGGTCCTTCCGATCCGCTGGAAGACCTCCTACGAGGGCGACGAGCGGCGGATGGCCCCGGAGCCGCCGGAGGTCAGCGAGGTCGTCCTGGACCCCTCGGGCGTGGACGCGACCGTATTCACGGCCGCCGCAAATGACGACGGCGGGCTGATCGCCGCGGCGCAGCTGGAGGACGGCCGCATCGTGGTGGTTCGCCGCACGGTGGAGGAGTCCTTCCTCACCGGCGAGCGGACGACCTCCGAGGATCGCTGGGAAGGGCCTTCCTCCCTGCGGCTCACCGCGATCGCCGTGGACCGTGATGCCCGCAACCTGTACGGCGGCACCGAGGACGGACAGCTGGCCTGGTGGCGGCTGAACGACGGCGTGCCGGGGGAGCTCCAGGTCGTGGATGCCGGCGGCGCCGAGGTCACCGCCCTGACCCTGCTCCTCGGACAGCGGTCCCTGGTGGTGGGACAGGAGGACGGGAGCCTCGGCATCTGGTTCCCCGTCCGGCAGGAGGACGGCAGCTTCCGCATCGAGCGTATCCGGGCCTTCGAGCCCTATCCCGGCGCAATCCGCTTCGTCCGACGGTCCGGCCGGAACAAGGGCTTCCTGGTGGCCGACGAGACCGGCAAGCTGGGGCTGCACCACTCCACCTCGGGACGGACGCTCTGGACCGGCAAATCCCCCGTCGCCCCGGTGCAAGCGCTGGTGTTCGCGCCGAAGGCGGACGGCGCCTACGTGGCCGGCCCGGGCCGGATCGCGGCGCTGGACATCCACAACCCCCATCCCGAGATCAGCCTCGCGGCCCTGTTCGGGAGAATCTGGTACGAGGGCTACCCGGAGCCGGAGTACGTCTGGCAGTCCTCCGGCGGAACGGACGACTTCGAGCCCAAGCTGAGCCTGGTGCCGCTGCTGGTCGGCACGCTGAAGGGCACCCTCTACTCCCTCGCCCTGTCGATCCCCCTGGCGGTGCTGGCGGCGATGTATACCTCGCAGTTCATGCATCCGCGCTTCCGCCGGATCGTCAAGCCGACGGTCGAGATCATGGCGGCGCTCCCCAGCGTGGTGCTGGGCTTCCTCGCGGGGCTCTGGCTGGCGCCCCGGATCGAGAAGGTCTTCCCCGCCCTGCTGCTGATGATCCCGGTGCTCCCGGCGCTCATCCTGGCGGCCGGCCTGGCCTGGCGCCGTCTGCCGCGGCGGGTGCGGAACCGCTGGCCGGACGGCGCGGAGGTGGCCGTGCACTGCGTCGTGCTGGTGGCGGGGATCTGGGCCTGCCTGGGTCTCGGCGGTGGCGTGGAGCGGCTCCTGTTCGGCGGCGATTTCCAGGCCTGGCTGCTGGCCTCCACCGGCATGACCTACGACCAGCGGAACGCCATCGTGGTCGGCCTGGCGATGGGCTTCGCGGTGATCCCGATCATCTTCGCGATCGCCGAGGACGCGTTCTCCAACGTCCCCCGCAGCCTCACGAGCGGCTCCCTGGCCCTCGGCGCCAACCGCTGGCAGACGGTGACCCAGGTGGTCCTGCCCACCGCGAGCCCCGGGATCTTCTCGGGGATCATGGTCGGGTTCGGCCGGGCCATCGGCGAGACGATGATCGTCCTGATGGCCACCGGGAACACCCCGATCCTGGACTGGAGCCCGTTCAACGGCTTCCGCACCCTGTCGGCGAACATCGCGGTGGAGATCCCGGAGGCGCCGGTGGGGGGCACCCTGTACCGGACGCTGTTCCTCGCCGCTCTCCTGCTCTTCGTGCTCACCTTCTTGGTCAACACCGCCGCCGAGATGGTGCGACAGCGGCTTCGCCGGCGCTACGCGGAGCTCTAGTGACCCGGGCCGGAATGAGCAACCGCGACCGGCTCGGCGAGTCGCTGACCTCGCTGTGTGCCGGCGCGCTGGCCCTGAACCTGGTGGGGGTGATGGCGCTGCTCGTGCTGCTCGGGGTCCACGGGCTGGGCTACTTCTGGCAGAAGGACCTGGTGCTCGTGGAGCTCCGCGACGGAAGCCGCCAGCTCGGGGAGATCCAGGACCGTGAGCCGATCCCCCCGGGCCCGGAGGTTCCGGCGGGAAGCGAGCGCATCCAGATGAAGGTCGGAAACCGGGACCTGTCCGGCGCCGACTTCATCTGGATCGACGAGCCGGAGATCGTCGAGCGCACGCGGCCGGCGGAGGCGGTGGTCCTGGAGCGTATGGAGTGGGGGAACGCCTACGGGACCCTCGTCGAGATCCGGCGGGACGAGAACGTGCTCGCCGGCGGTCCGGAGGAGGCGCGACGGTCGTTCGCGAAGATCCACCCGCGGAAGCTCGAGGAGCTGGAGGCGATCCGCGATCTGGAGAAGGGGGCGATCGGCGAGGTCAACTACCGGATGGAGCGCCTGCGCCTGGAGGGCCGCCGTCTCGAGGGCCTCGACCTCTCCCGGGAGGAGCGAGCGGAGCGGCAGGCCGAGCTCGACGAGGAGATCGACACGCTCCAGGATCGCTACGAGACCCTGGAGGCACGGCTGTTCGCCATGAGGAAGGAGCTGGTCGCCGAGACGGCGGTGCTCGAGACCGCGGACGGACAACGCCTCGAGGTGCCGGTGGGCAACGTCGTCCGCGCGGTCTGGCCCAACTCCTCGGGCTTGCTGACGACCTGCAGCGTGTACCTGTCCCGCGTCTGGGAGTTCGTGGCGGGACAGCCGAGGGAATCGAACACCGAGGGGGGGATCTTCCCCGCGATCTTCGGGACCGTGATGATGGTCTTCCTGATGTCCTTCGCGGTGGTGCCCTTCGGGGTGCTCGCGGCCCTCTATCTCCGCGAGTACGCCCGGCAGGGCCCCCTGGTGCGCACGGTCCGGATCGCCGTGAACAACCTGGCCGGGGTCCCCTCCATCGTCTTCGGCGTGTTCGGGCTCGGCTTCTTCGTCTACCTGGTCGGGGGCACCATCGATCGCATCTTCTATCCCGAGGCGCTGCCCACGCCGACGTACGGGACCGGCGGCATCCTCTGGGCGAGCCTGACCCTGGCGCTGCTGACGGTGCCGGTGGTCATCGTGGCCACCGAGGAGGGACTCGCCTCCGTCCCCCGCATCACCCGGGAGGGGTCCCTGGCCCTGGGCGCCACGAAGTTCGAGACGACCTGGCGCGTGGTGATCCCCGCCGCGGCGCCCGGGATCCTGACGGGGGTGATCCTGGCGATGGCCCGGGCCGCGGGGGAGGTGGCGCCCCTGATGATCGTGGGAATGGTGAAGCTGGCCCCGTCCCTGCCCGTCGACCATCATTTCCCCTTCATCCACCTGGAGCGGAAATTCATGCACCTCGGCTTCCACATCTACGACGTGGGGTTCCAGAGCCCCAACGTGGACGCGACGAAGCCGCTCGTATTCGCCACCGCGCTGCTGCTGATCCTGGTGGTGACGACGATGAACCTGGTGGCCATCGGGCTGCGAAACCACCTGCGGCGGAAGTACGCCTCCAGCGCCGTATGAACGGGAGGGACCGATGAAGACCGAGATGGCCCCGGGGACTGACAGGGTGACCCCGGAGGAGCCGGAGACCGACATGGCCGAGAACAGCGCGGCGCAGGAGCCGGAGATCCAGGACCCGATCCTGACGGTGGACGACCTGTCTCTCTGGTACGGGACGGCCCAGGCCCTGGAACGGATCTCCCTGGAGATCCCGGAGAAGAAGATCACCGCCTTCATCGGCCCGTCGGGCTGCGGCAAGTCGACGTTGCTGCGCTGCATCAACCGGCTCAACGACCTGATCGACTCCGTCCGGACGGAGGG
>JASFRI010000070.1:0-13373 GCA_050115015.1 Acidobacteriota bacterium | reverse complement strand
GAACTACCATGGGCCCCGTACACGACCTGTCACCGATTGGGCTCACCACGGCCGCTCGCTCGTCGTTGTCGGTCCTTTCCGGGCAATCCAGGATGTCCATCGTTGGCGCTGGCAAGAATGCCTTGTCCGGAAGCGCACGCGGCGATCGTGCATGTGGCCGACGGTTGCCGCATCGCCGGCGATGGATGAGAGATGAAAGGTAGCGCAGGAACCGAGTTCGGCGGGAGGGACGAGCATGACAACACGGATCACGACGCTGCTGCTGGATATCGGCGGTGTGCTGTTGACCAACGGTTGGGATCATAACATGCGCCGGAGCGCGGCGGAGAGGTTCGGCCTGGACTACGCCGAGATGGACGCGCGCCATCGGATGACCTTCGATACGTATGAGGTCGGCAAGCTGAGCCTGGAGAATTACCTCGATCGGGTGGTGTTCCATGAGGCTCGGGATTTCTCACGCGAGGAGTTCCGAGAGTACATGTTCGCCCGGTCGGAGGCGCTGCCGGGGTCGATCGAGTTCTTCTCCGCGCTGAAAAAGCGGCACGGACTGCGGGTCGCGGCGGTGAGCAACGAAGGCCGGGAGTTGACCGAATACCGCGTCCGCAAGTTCGAGCTGCGCCGGTTGATCGATTTCTTCGTATCCTCCTGTTTCGTCCATTTCCGCAAGCCGGACGAGGACATCTACCGGCTGGCAATGGATACGGCACAGGCGGAGCCCGAACACATCGTGTACATCGACGACCGCAAGATGTTCGCCGAGGTCGCGGGGACCCTCGGGATCCACGGTCTGCATCATCGTGGATTGGACGAAACCCGTGTCGCGTTGGCGGACCTCGGGATGGACTCATGAACGGGCTCTTCCCTTGAACCGGGTGCCGCATCCGGCCAATGACGCATGGGTCGCCGAACGCTCGGTGGTGGTCTAGCTTGGAGGATCGCTGAGGCGGACATCGGGGGGATGGGAACCGCGGCTCCGGCATTGGCCGGCTCCCGGAACGGTGCCGGGCCAAGGCTGCTGCCCGCGCGTACCCTTCCTGCGAGCCGACCGGACTTCCGATCACCGCGGATAGTCCGGCGTCTCGTGACGATGGAGGCCCGAGGCCTTCCGTGTGGGTCCTGCGCTCGACCCCGGTGACCGTGGTGGGCCGTCCGAACGGAGCGTGTGGGAGCCCGGGACGTGTTCAACGTCGCCCTCGACGACATCGGCGTGATGGGCTGGATCACAAACGGCCTGGTGATCGTGGTCACGGCGGCGCTGCTGGCCGCCTTCGCCCGGAAGCGGGTGCGGTCCTCCACGCTCTGGCGTGCCACCGTGACGCCCCTGGCCTCGATCATCGGCAGCGGGTTCCTGGTGGTGGCCCCCCTGCTGGGTTTCACCGCCGGTCGGTGGGCGGTCGTGGCCATGGCGGGAATCGTGGCCCTGGCCTTCGCCGTGGGCAGTGCCGTCCGCTACAACATCGCCCACGTCGAGGAGATCACCGAGGGGGAGGAGAAGGGCGATGGTCGCGACCGGACCCTGCGCTGGCTGGGCCGGGTCGGCAAGATCGTCCTGGCGGTGGCCTACGTCATCGCCGTCACCTTCTACCTGGAGCTGCTGGGTGCCTTCTTGCTCCGGATGTTCGGCGTGCAGGACACCAACCTCCAGAAGCTCATCGCCACGGCGCTCATCGTGTTCATCGGCGCTGTCGGCCATTTCCGCGGTCTCCAGTTTCTGGAGTCCCTGGAGAAGTACGCCGTGGAGACCAAGCTCTCCATCATCGGCGGTCTGCTGGTGGGTCTGGCCCTGTACAACGGCGAGCTGCTGCTGACGGGAGCGTGGGAGCTGCCCCGGCTCTCCACGACCTGGAACTTCCGGACCGTGCGCCAGCTTCTGGGCGCCTTTCTCATCGTCCAGGGCTTCGAGACCTCTCGCTACCTCCGCGGGGTGTACACGCCGGAGCACCGCATCCGGACCATGCGCTACGCGCAGCTCGGGGCCACGGGGATCTATCTGGCCTTCGTGGGGCTCTCCACCGTGCTCCTCGGCGTGTTCCATTCGGTGAGCGAGACGGGGATCATCAGCCTGTCGGAGCGGGTGGCCTTCACGCTGCCCATCCTGCTGATCATTGGCGCGGTGGGGAGCCAGTTTTCCGCCGCCGTCGCCGATACCATCGGCTCCGGGGGCCTGGTGGGGGAGGTGACCCGGGGCAAGGTCAAGCCCCACCTGACCTACGCTGCCGTGGCCGCCCTGGCCCTGCTCCTCGTCTGGACGTCCGACATCTTCGGGGTCATCGCCTACGCCAGCCGGGCCTTTGCCCTCTACTACGCCGTGCAGGCCGCCATGGCGTCGCTGCACGCCATCGACCCCGAGAGCGGCAGCCGTAAGGCGGGGAGGGCGACCTTCTTCGCGGTGATGGCGCTGCTGATGCTCATCACCACCGTCTTCGGGATCCCGGCCGAGAGCAGCGGGGCCGGCGGTTGACGCCGGGGATCCGAGAGCCTGGCCCGGTCGAGGACGGAGGGGTCGGTCGGACCCGGCAGGAGGGAACGAGTCATGAGAGACTGGGATCGGGATGCCATCCAGGAGGACCTCGAACGGCTCGACAGGTGGAGGGGGAGTGGTTTCGAACGACACCGCCGGGCCGCCATGGCCCTGGCGGACGACCTGGCCCGACGCATGGCGTACCTGGCGCCTCCGGACCTCCTCGACCTGGCACGAGACAGGGGGTGTCGAGAGCCTCTACCCGAGGTCGATCCGCTCGAGGCATCCCTGCGGGTCGACTACCCGAAAGGGGAGGCGGCCTGCCGGGAGATCGCCGAGCGGATCGTGGACACCGGCATCCTCGGGCGGGATCTGCTCTCCGTGGAGCTTCATGGCCTGGTCGAGCTCGCCTACCGCCACGAGGTGGAGCACGGTCGCATGATCGGCGACTGGCGGACCCACGAGGAGATCGTCTCCGCCGGTCGGGCCCGGTTCCGCCACCGCGAGGTCTTCGTGCAGGCCCTCGGTCTCGATGACCCGGACCGGTACCCCGAACGGCCCGGGCCGGTGTGAGCGAAAGCGAAGCGCGAGGCCAAGGTCCTTGCCATTCTCGGCCATCCCGGCATCGCCAACGTCGAAGCGGTGGCCACGTGGAGGAGAGCGCCATCAGTAGAGGCGCCCAGGGAGACGCCTTCCGTCCCCGAACATGGGGAAACAGGTTCTGCTCGGACGGTAGCAGCACGGGGACTCCGCCTCCGCGGGGCGGATCGCCCGCAAGACCCGCCGGCTGGCGAATCACCCAGGCGTCGGAACGTCGTATGACGCGAACCAGCCGATCCTCGAGGACCGTTCCGGACGACAACCCCCCGCCGCGGACGCGAAGTACTACCCGCTTCCGGGAGAAGGGATACCACGACTCTCGGCATGGGGATGTCGACGTCGGCGAAGGCGATCGCCATCTGCGGGAAACGTACCCCGGGACGCCGGAGCTCAACCGGGAGGGCGGAACTCCGCGGTCCAGTTCTGGACGATGACCACCTGTGGGCCCAGGGCGCCGGGGTCGGTCTCCTCGATCATCAGGAACCCGCGGCCGTCCGCCGTCACGTCGTAGCCCCGCGGGGCGCTCTCCCACTGGAACAGCGTCCGGGGGGCTCCCAGGCTCGGCGACGTCGCGCCGCTCACGGGCACCTCCATGAGCGCGGTCCCCGCGAGGTAGAAGATCCGGTCGCCGGCGGGGCTCCAGCGGGGCTGGACCCCGCCGTCCGCGGAGACCTGCCAGCGGCCCTCGCCCGACGGGAAGCGCGTGATGTAGACCTCGCTCCGGCCGGTGTCGGTGGAGGCGAAGACGACGTAGTTCCCGTCCGGAGAGAATCCCACGTCGAACTGGCCGTCGGTCTCCAGAAGCTGCACCGGCTCGCCGTCGTCGTCCAGCGTCCGGAACCAGATGTCGTAGTCCAGCTGGGCGTCGGGCGCGGCGTAGATCATGGAGCGGCCATCCACGGAGAATCGCCCCCCGAACCCCCGGGCCAGCGAACGGCTTCGCCCCGAACCGTCGGCGGATGCCGCGATGATCTCCACCTCGCCGACCTTCCCGCCCCGCCGGGAGAAGGTCACCTCCTCTCCGGACGGCATCCAGACCGGGGCGCTCTCGCCCGCCTCCGCGAACGTGAGCCGTCGCTTCGTTCCGGACTCGACGTCGAAGATCCAGATATCGTCGTTGTCCGCCTCCTGGGCCGCGACGGCAACCAGGCTCCCGTCGGGTGAGAGGGCCGGATCCGTCTGCCCGAGCTGCGGCTCGCCGATGGCGGCGGTCACCCGTCCCTGTCGATCCACCCGGACCAGGCGGGTCCGCCGCTGGGGTGCGGCGCGGAGGTGCACCAGCGTGCCGTCGTTCGCGACGGAGGGGAGTCCCGCCGAGGGCATGAGAGGGAAGGGCTCGCCGACGGCCGCGAGCTTCTCCAGGGAGAACCGGACCGCCCAGAGACCGGCGTTGTCCGGTCGCCGCCGGAAGATCAGGTGGCCCGTCGGGGAGTACACGGCCCCCGCGAGGGTCTGCCCCGGGATCTCCAGCACGTCCTTGCGGCCCTCGTCGGTGATGGCGGCGACCAGGTCCATCGCCTCGGGACGGTGGACCACGAAGAGGTATCCCCTCCCCCCGGGGAGCGCCCGCACGTGATGGAAGTCGAGCTCCTCCCCGGTCGGCTCCGCCAGCGCGACGGCGGGACCGCCCTGCTCGGGAACGGCCATGACCCCCTCGGACCCCAGGTTGTAGGCGACCCGGCCCTCCGCGCCCCAGGCGATCCCCGCCGCGTTGCTGGGGTTGAGGGTCTCCGGCAGGTCGCAGAGCAGGCTTGCCCCTCCGCCGGTGGCGGGGATCTTCCAGAGCTTGCCCCCACGGGAGATCGCCATCCACTCCCCGTCCGGAGACCAGGCGAACATCGACACCCCCTCGGTGCCGGGGACCTCACGGGCCTCGATCTCCCCGAGGTCTCGGACCCAGATCCGGTCCGACTCGAGGTAGGCGATCTTCCCGCCGTCGGGCGAGATCTCCGGGAGGCGCGGCGACCGTCCCTCGGTGGTCAGCCGGAACTTGCGGACCGGCGGCGGCGGGGTCTCGCCCGGCATCGCGACCCAGGTCACCGCGACGCCCAGGAGGAGGCCGGCCAGCAGCGACGCCCAGATGCGCCAGCCCGGCGCAGGGGTCCGGGAGGCGGCGGCCTCCGCCGGCGCGGCCGCCGCGATCCCGGAGGTCGTCCACTCGCGGGTCGCCAGGGCCCTCTCGATCTCGATCCGGGCATCGGCGATGTGGTGGAGCCGGTTCCGCGGCGAGCGTTCGAGGCAGCGGGCAAGGAGCTCGCGGATCCGGGTGGGCGTGTTCGCCGGGAGCACCGTCCAGTCGGGGTCCACCTGCAGGATCGCCGAGAGGACGTCGGTGACGGTCTCCCCGGTGAACAGGAGGCGTCCCGTGAGGCACTCGTAGAGGACGCAGCCGAAGGACCAGATGTCGGTGCGGGCGTCCAGCGGTTTCCCCCGGGCCTGCTCCGGGCTCATGTAGGGGGCGGTCCCCAGGACCACACCCGCCTCGGTGGCGCCGATGGTGACCGTCGGGGACATCGAGAGATCGCTGCCGGCGGGACCCACGCCCTCCAGGCCCTTGGCCAGGCCGAAATCCAGCACCTTCACCTTCCCGTCGGGAGTGACCTTCACGTTGCCGGGCTTCAGATCGCGATGGATGACGCCGGCGGCGTGCGCGGCCTCGAGCCCCTCCGCCACCTGGCGGCAGATGTCCAGGGCCTCCTCCAGGGGGATCGGCCCCGCCTCGATCATCTCGGCCAGGGTGGAGCCCGGCACCAGCTCCAGCACCAGGAAGTGGATCCCGCCCACGTGGTCGAAACCGTAGATGGAGGCCACGTTGGGGTGGTTCAACGTGGCGAGGAGCTTGGCCTCCCGGTCGAAGCGGGCCAGCCGCTGCTCGTCCTCGGCGAAGGCCTCCGGGAGGACCTTCACCGCCACCTCGCGGTCGAGCTTGGTGTCCTGTGCGGCCCAGACCACACCCATCCCCCCCTCCCCGACGGGACGGGTGAGCCGGTAGTGGGCGAGCATCTGGCCTGCCTGGAGCGACATCCTCGACCCTCCGCCGGGGAACTTCCCCCGGTCGGGGAATTATCGGGAAGGCGTCCCCTGCTGTCAAAGCCGGCCGCGACGGTCCGATCCCCGCCTCGCCGGGGTGCCGCGTGCCCCGTTCAGGCGAAAGTTCGTCAAAACGCCATGAAGCAGGGTTTTCCCCGACCTTGATTTGCGAATCGCATCGATGACCGGCTCCATCGTGACTTCCTAGACTGATCGGGTGTTCCCGAGGCACCCACGCACGGAGACGACAGGAGAAGGAACCGACCATGCCACGGATTCGAAGGCCAGACGCCATATGGTGGATCACGGCACTCGCGACCCCGCTGCTGCTCATGGCGGCTTCGATCGCGGCGGTCTCCGGCTCGGAGCCGCAGACGGACGAGCAGTTGGCTGCGAGCAGCGATCTCGTACTCGGCCTGGACGGAGCGGCTTACCCCCCCTACAAGCCGTCCGCGATCGAGTGGGTCCAGAACGAGCTGAAGGACCGCGAGCTGTACGAGGGCAAGGTGGACGGCAAGCTGGATCAATCGACGAAGGAGGCGATCGCGAAGTTCCAGAAGGACCACGACATCCACGCCAGCGGCATTCCCTCGCCCAGGACCCGTTCGGCGCTGGGTCGTGCAGAGCCGACTGAGGAGTCCGCCATGGCGCGTGGGGATGAGGCTGAGAACGACCACGATCATGAATGAACCCCGAGGACGCCGAAGGAAAGGAGAAGCCGCATGCGCAGGACCATATTGACCATCCTGACGATCCCGTTCGTCATCACTCTGGCTGGCGCGAGCGCGAGCCACCAGGAACCCGGATCGGTCAGTGCCGAGGCGACGGCGGGCCCGTATTCGGTGACGCTGAAGGTGCTGCCAGCGGAGTCGTTCGGCGGTTCCAGCGCCGAGATGATGTGGGACGGTGGTGCCCAAGCCGTCAAGAAGAACGGCTCGGAGCAGCCGAACCACCATCTGGTGGCGTTCGTCAAGCGTGACGGCAAGCCGGTCACCGATGCCAATGTCGGCATCCGATACCGACGCCTCGAGTCCAAGGGCTCCTCCTGGAGCGAGCTCCCGGTCGCCCGCATGCACGTCACGGACAAGGGCGCCGAGACCACCCACTACGGCAACAACGTGGACCTGGCGGCAGGCCGTTACGCGGTCCGGATCGACGTGAACGGTGATTCGACGACGCTGAACGTCTCGGTGGCTTCCTGAGAACCGCCGATCGGGGAAGCGAGGTCGGACCACCGAGGAAGGGAGGAGCGATATGGCACGGGCCACAGCCGACACCATGAAGGCGGCCGCCGTGGATCGATTCGGCGGCATCGAGAATCTGGGCGTGAAGAGCGTTCCCGTCCCCGAGGCCGGACCGGATGAGATCCTGATCCACGTGGAGTTCGCCGGGGTCGGGGTCTGGGATCCCTACGAACGGGAAGGTGCGTTCGCCGAGATGTTCGGTATCAAGCCGGAGTTTCCCTACGTCCTGGGCTCCGACGGCGCGGGTCGGGTGGCCGCCGTCGGCAAGGACGTCAAGCGATTCAAGGAGGGTGACAGCGTCTACGCGGTGAGCCTGGCGAGCCCGAAGGGTGGTTTCTACGCCGAATACGCCGTCGCCAGGGAAGAGAACGCCGCCCCGGCTCCGGAACAACTGACGAGCGAACAAGCGGGGGTGCTGGCGGTGGATGCCGTCACGGCGCTCCGCGGGCTGGAGGACACGCTCGGCCTCGAGAGTGGTGAGTCGATCCTCATCCTCGGGGCGAGCGGCGGCGTCGGGCACCTCGCGGTCCAGTTCGCCAAGCGCATGGGCGCCCGCGTGTTCGCGGTGGCCTCCGGCGAGGACGGGACGGCGCTGGCGAGGCGTCTCGGAGCGGAAGAGGCCGTCGACGGCCACAAGGACGATCTGGCGGACCGGGGGCGGGAGTTTGCACCGGGAGGTTTCGACGCTGCGCTGTTGACCGCGGGAGGCGAGCCGGCCCGGATTGCCATCGATCTGATGAAGAAAGGGGGCCGCGTGGCCTATCCGAACGGCGTCCGACCCGAGCCCGAGGCCCGTTCCGGGGTCAGCGTCAAGAGCTACGACGGCAACCCCGGACGCGAGGTGTTCGAGAAGATCAACCGCCTCATCGAATCCGGGCCCTTCGAGGTTCACGTCGCCCGGACCTTCTCGCTCGACCAGGCACAGGACGCCCAGCGCGCGCTGGAGGACCACTTCCTCGGCAAGCTGGCGATTCGCCCCGGCAGACCCCGTGCGTAGCGCACCTGGGCGGCACCGTTCGCCTCCGGTGTCATGACGGATCTCCCGGCCGCCGGGTTCGCCCTCTCCGAGGGTGCGGCTCCGACCACGCCCGCTTTCTAGACCGGACGGGCCGCGAGGATCGGTCGCTCGGCCCCTACAGGATCGGAATGGAACCGCGCTCGGAAGGGAGTGGCAGATGACGAAGACGAGAGCATTCACGCGTAACGCACTGGCCCTGCTGATGTTGGCGTTGCTCCCGGTGGGGGGATGCACCCAGACGGGCCAGAACACAGCCGAGGCGTCACAGGTCGCCGGCCCGCAGCAGATCGCCGCGATGATGCGCGACATGTCCACGCTCATGGACCGGATGTCCGACCGCATGTCCGCGATGAGTGATGATCCTCATGGACAGATGACCATGCAGATGAGGCAGATGGCCGACATGATGGGACAGATGTCCGGCATGATGGACGGGATGACCCGGGGCAGGATGGAGAATCACATGATGATGACCTCGGACATGCAGTCCCACATGGACCGGATGCGAGATCAGATGTCGAAGATGATGGAAGACCAGCCCATGAGCCCCGGCACGAGATGACCGTCGCACGACGGCCAGGCCGCCGGCCGAGGCCAGCTCGACCCCGGAGATCGGCCGCTGCTGCGGCGGGCTCCGTTCCATTCGGCGTCCTTGATCCGCGGTTCCTCCGGGACGGGGCCCGCCCGTGTTCGGGGCGGTCGACCCCACCCCGAAGGCGGGTGGTACGGTGCCGCGGCCTGGCCGCTCTCCCCACCATGATCTTGAAGGCGTAACCGCTCAGGGCCAGGACCTGACCCATGGCGGATCTTGTATGGCGGCGCCAGCCGCGACGAGGCGGGATCCTGCCCTGCGGGTCGGTCCCGTTCGATGCGCAGGTGGCTCCGGGTGCTGGCGTTTCGCGGGCGCGCTGGTTACGATCGGGCCTTCCATCCGGCCTTCCATCCCAGGACCGGCTGTTCATGGAGCGCTACACGCTCCCCATCAATCTGCAACGAGAACAGCTACTCGAACGCGGAGATCATCTCGCAGGCCTTCAAGACGCTGGAGCGCGGCACGCTGGCGGGGCAGGAGACCTGGAGCGCGGCGATCAGCACCGGGGGTTCCGGCTGATCGACGGCACCTTTCGTGCGGCTGCCGTTCCGGGACTGGTATCTGCTGGACGGCACCAGACTGTTCGGCTGGAGCTCTGGTACCCCGGGCAGGCTGCAACTTCACCGTGATGCCGTGGTCGGGTGCGTCCGCGGCAACGCTCCCGGGCCGTGCGGCGGCGGACTCCGGCTGGACAGGGAGCTCGTGCGGAACCCGCATCGGGAAGAAGCCATGACCGGGGGATCGCACGGCTGCGCCGCGCGTGGCCGCGTCGATCCTGGAGACCAGCCGGATGGGCTGAGATACAATCGTGCCCGGAGGGAGGTCCCGCTTGGAGCAACGCAGCCATGAGTTCGTCGTCGAGACCCGCGGACAGGGGCTCGTGGAGTTCACGTCCGACGTGGTGGGGTGGGTGCGCGCCTCGGAGATCCGCCAGGGGCTGCTGACCCTCCACGTGATGCACACCTCGGCGTCCCTGCTGATCCAGGAGAACGCCGATCCCGACGTTCGCACGGATCTCGAGACGTTCCTGCGTCGCCTGGTCCCCGAGGGGGACCCGGAGTTCCGGCACGACGCCGAGGGGCCCGACGACATGCCGTCCCACATCCGGACCGCGCTGACCGCCACGTCGCTGTCGATCCCGGTACGGGACGCGAGCCCAGCCCTCGGGACCTGGCAGGGGATCTACCTGTACGAGCACCGCCGCCGGCCCCACCGGCGGCGCGTGGCAGCCCATCTCCTGGGGGAGTGACGCGATGCGTCCGTTGGTCCTGCCGCGGACGCGGTACTACGCCATCGGGATCGTCCTGCTCGTGGTGGCCGCCTTTGTCGGGCTGCGGTTCTACCAGCGGCGGCTCGAGGCCTTCGCGCCGGGGCTCGTGCAGGTCGTCGTGCCCGGGAGCACCGAGGTCGAATTTCCCCGTCCGGGGCACGGGACGGTGTTCCTGGAGCCCCGCAGCGTCGTCGACGGTAGTCTGTTCCTGACCCCGGAGGACCCCGGGCGGCTGGAGATCACGCTCCGCGGGCCCGACGGGAGCCCGGTCCCGTTGCTCCGCGCCTGGATGCCGGTTCGCTACGAGCTGGACCAGCGCGCCGGGGTCGCGCTGTTCGATTTCCGGATCCGGGCGCCGGGTCGCTACCGCCTCGAGGCCGCCTACCCGCCGGGAACCGCGGGCGGGTCCATGGTCCTCGCCGTGGGGTACGGGGTGCTGGGGGATCTCTCCGGCTCGATCCTGCGAAGCCTGGCGGTGATCGGGGCGCTCGCCCTCGCGGGGCTGGTCGCGCTGGTCACGGTGGAGCGGCTGCGCGCCCGGTCCAGGCGGGGGATCTACGGGCGGTTCCGTCGATGACGGCGGTGCTCCGCTTCGAGGGGGTCTACAAGACCTTCGCCGGGGACGGCGGCGTCGAGCGCCACGCCCTGCAGGACGTCTCCTGCCGCGTGGAGCCGGGCCGCACCGTCGCCATCACCGGCCGGAGCGGCAGCGGCAAGTCGACGTTCCTCCACCTGGCGGCGGCCATCGACGTTCCGACCCGCGGCCGCATCGAGCTGCTCGGAAGGGACGTCGCGGCGCTGCCGGACGCCGAGCGCACCCGGCTGCGGCGCGACGGGATCGGGCTGGTCTTCCAGTTCTTCCACCTGCTGCCCCACCTTGCCGTACGGGACAACGTGCTGCTGCCCGCCTGGATCGCCGGGGACGGTCTGGACGACCGCGCGATGGAGCTGCTGGAGCGGGTCGGGCTGGTGGACCGTGCCGGCGATACCGTGGAGAAGCTGAGCGGCGGCGAGATGCAGCGGGTGGCGATCTGCCGCGCGCTCCTGCGCCGTCCGCGGCTCCTGCTGGCCGACGAGCCGACCGGGAACCTCGACGACGAGAACGGCCGCCGCGTGATGGACCTGCTGCTGCGCCTCTCCGACGAGGAGGGGAGCACGCTGATCTACGTGACCCATGACCCCGAGCAGGCCGCGCTGGCGGAGGAGCGCTGGACGCTCCACAGCGGCCTGCTGGAGCGGGAAGCCTGAGGGATGCGCGCCTACTACCGTCGGACCTTCCGGGAGCACCTGCGGCGGGGGCGCACCCTCTACCTGCTGACGGGCTTCGGCGTGGCCCTGGGCGTGGCCTCGGTCCTCTGTATCCAGATCCTGAACCGCAGCGCCCTGGGCGCGTTCGAGGGGAGCGTCCGGGCGATCAGCGGGGAGTCCGACCTGTCCGTCCTGGGCCGGTTTCCCCTGTTTCCCGAGCGGCTCTACCCCGAAGTTCTCGCGGTGGAGGGTGTGGCGGCCGCCTGGCCCCTCTACCGCGTGGACGTGGCGCTGGGGCGGGACTCGTTCCTGGAGATCGTCGGCTTCGACCTCTTCGCGCCGGTGCGCCTGCCGGTGGAGGGGGCGGTCGCGTCCCTGACGGATCCGATCGCCGTGCCCGGCTGGGTCGCCGTCACGCCGGAGCTGGCCGGCGAGATGGGCTGGACGGTGGGAGACCGTGTCGGGGTCAGCAACGGGACCAGGGTCGCGGAGCTCACCGTGGGCGCCCTTGTGGACTTCCGCCGGGTCAGCCCGCTGGCGTCGCGCCGGCTCGCGGTGATGGACATCGGGCAGGCTCAGTCCCTACTGGGGGAGCCGGGCCGGATCAACCAGATCGACGTCCAGGTCCGCCCCGGCGCGGTGGTCGGCGAGGTGGCCGCACGGCTCCAGCGGTCGCTCGGGGATGCGGTGCGGGTCGTCACGCCGGAGCAGCGGGAGCAGGACGCCTCGCGGCTGCTGGGCGCCTTCCGGCTGAACCTCACCGCCCTCAGCCTGATCAGCCTCCTGGTCGGCGCGTTCCTCGTGTTCACGAGCACCGAGGCCTCGCTGGTCCGCCGGCGGGCGGAGTTCGGCCTGCTGCGGTCGCTGGGCGCCAGCCGCGGACAGGTGCTGCGCCTGATCCTGTTCGAGATCGCGGTCCTGGGTCTTCTCGGCGTCCTCGTGGGCATCCCACTGGGCTACGCGGCGGCCGCCGCGAACGTGGAGATGGTCAGCGGCACGGTCTCGAACCTCTACCAGCTCGAGGCCATCGAGAGCCTCGACGTGCCGGCGTGGCTCTACCTCATGGCGATCGGCGTGGGCCTCGGGGGCGCCGTTGCGGGCGCGCTGCTGCCCGCGCTGGACATGAGCCGCCGGGACTCCCGGTCGCTGCTGGCCGCCTACACCCTGCACGAGCGGACCGGCTCCGCGGCCACCGGCCTTTTCGCGCTCGGCGCGGCGCTGCTCGCCGGCGTCGCGATCTGGTACGCGGCCTTCGGCACGGGGTGGCGGCCGGCGGGATTCGTCCTGGCGGTCGTCCTGGTGATCGCCCTGCCGATGCTGGCCCCGCTGGCGGTGCGGTCGGTGGGCCGGGCCGGGAGGATCCGGGGCTTCGGGTTCGCCTATGCGCTCCACAGCCTGGTGGCGCGCCTGCAGGTGACCTCCTTCGCGGTGGCCTCCCTGGCGGTGGCGGTCAGCATGCTGGTGGGCATCACGCTCATGGTCGGCAGCTTCCGCCAGACGCTGGAGACCTGGATCCGATCGTCGGTGCGCGCCGACGTCTACGTCACCTCCGAGTCCGCCTCCCGGATGGGCGCCGACGCCACCCTGTCGCCGGACCTCGTGGACGAGCTTGCGGGCTGGGCCGGGGTCCGCGCCGTCGACCGGCTGCGGCGCTTTCCGGCCTGGGTGGGAGAACGCCAGGTGATGCTGGCGGGGATGGACATGTCCCTGGAGGGGGGCGCCGCCCGCTTCGTGCTGCTGGAGGGGGACGCCGCGACGGCGGAACGCCGCGTGGCGGAGGCGGGGGGCGCGCTGATCAGCGAGCCCCTGTCCCGGGCGACGGGGCTCGGCGTCGGGGACCGCATCCCGCTGGCCGGGCCCGCCGGGGAGGCCTCCTTCCCGGTGATCGGCGTGTTCTACGACTACGGGAA
>JASFRI010000069.1:0-13410 GCA_050115015.1 Acidobacteriota bacterium | reverse complement strand
CGTGCGAGAGCTTCCGGGGGTGGGGCGCTACACCGCAGGCGCCGTCCGCAGCATCGCCTTCGACGAGCCCGATCCGGTCGTGGACGGCAACGTGGCCCGGGTGCTCTGCCGCCTGCTGGCAGTGGAGGGCGATCCCCGCTCTCCGGAGGTGTCCGCCCGGCTCTGGGAGCACGCCGGCGCGCTGCTGGATCCGGACGCGCCGGGGGACTTCAACCAGGCGCTGATGGAGCTGGGGGCGCTGGTCTGCACGCCGCGCTCCCCGGACTGCCCCGGCTGCCCCTGGCACGGCGACTGCCGGGCCCGGATCGAGGGACGGCAGGAGAGCCTGCCGGCACGGCGGTCCCGTGCCCCGGCGCGCCTGGAGCGGGCCGCCGCGGCCGCGGTGCGGCGAGCGGGACGGTGGTTGCTGGTCCGGCGCCCTCCCGGGGGCCTGATGGAAGGGCTCTGGGAGCCGCCCGGCAGCGGTGGCGGCGAGTCGCTGTCCGAAGGGATCCGCGGGACCTACGGACTGCGTCTCGCGGTCGGTGCGCGGCTGGGGGAGGTGCGTCATTCCGTCCTGGACCGGCGGATCCGGCTCGAGGTGTTCCGGGGACGCCTGCTGCGGCCGCCGGGTCGCACCGCGCCGCGGGGGGCGTGGCGCTGGGTGCGCGCCGCGGAGGCGCTCCGGGGAGGGCTGCCCCTCTCCGGGGCGGGGCGCAAGGTGCTGCTCCTGCTCGAGGAGGGGCGATGAGCGCGGAGCGGGCACCGCTCGTCCGCTACAAGATCCCGGGTCCGGCAGGCCCCCTGGAGGTGCTGTTCCGCCCGGGACCGCGGCACGGGGCGCTCCGGGGCGGGGCGGTGGTCTGCCACCCGCATCCCCTCTACGGGGGCTCGATGCACACCCGGCCGGTCTTCCACCTGGCCGCCGCGCTGCACGAGGCCGGCTACGCCAGCCTGCGGTTGAACTTCCGCGGCGTCGGGCTGAGCGCCGGCCGCTACACCGGCGGACCGGGGGAGCGGGAGGACGTGCGGTCGGCGCTGGCTCATCTCGAGGAGAGGCTGCCCGGAGGCGACCGGCTCGTGGCGGGGCACTCGTTCGGGGCCTGGGTCGGACTGCGGGTCGGCACGGAGAATGCCCGCGTCGGCCGGCTGATCGGCGTCGGAATGCCACTCGATGTTTACGAGTTCGGGTTCCTCGACGGCGTTTCCAAGGATATGCTGTTCGTGCAGGGAGACCGTGACCGCTTCGGATCGGCCGCGTCCGTCCGGGCGCTCGCGGAGCGGGTCGGGGGATGCGCGGTGATCCTCCCCGGCGGCGAGCACCTGCTGGAGGGGCATCTGGCCCAGCTCCGTGACGCGGTCCGGGAGCACCTGGCCCGTCCTGAAACCGGGGTGCCGCCCCGGGCGTAAACCAGAACGACCGGAGGAGACGGATGGTCAAGATCAAGGTGCGGGACGAGGGGGACGTGACCGTGCTGGAGGTGTTCGGTCAGCTGGCCCTCGGTGACGGTAGCCGGCCGCTCCACGACATCGCCCGGGAACAGCTGGCGCGGGGGCGCAGGAGCCTCGTGGTGGACCTGGCCGGCGTCGAGGCCATGGACTCCCTGGGGATCGGGGATCTCATCGGCGCCTACACGCTCGTCTCGCGGCAGGGCGGCGGCCTGAAGCTGCTGCGGCCCAGCAGCAAGATCAAGCTCCTGATGGAGATGACCGCGCTGGACCACCTCTTCGAGGTGTTCTCGGAGGAGGGGGACGCGCTGAAGTCGTTCTTCTCCTGAGCCCCGTTCAGTCCAGCCGTCCCAGGACCCCGTCCCGGATTCCCTCTCCCTCCCGGCGGACCTCCTCCACCAGCCGGTCCGCCGCCTCGCGGACCTCGGACCGGTAGCCTTCCTCGCGGATCCCGGGCAGGTTGATCCGGACGTTCATGTAGGCCCCGTCGCCGGCGGCGACGACGCACAGGGCCGCCACTCCCGCGTCGCTCGCCG
This sequence comes from Acidobacteriota bacterium, assembly GCA_050115015.1. Lineage (GTDB taxonomy): Bacteria > Acidobacteriota > Polarisedimenticolia > CBDVAL01 > CBDVAL01 > JASFRI01. The sequence continues at coordinate 11,446 of JASFRI010000069.1, read as the reverse complement.
AGGCGGGATTTCCCTGTTCCGCGACGGTCCGGATCAGCGGCAGGATCGCCGCGGCCCGCCGGAGGACCCCCAGCGGGATCTCGATGGCCCCGCGGTTGGCGGCCTCCAGCGCGCGGTTCCGGGCCGCGGTCTCCTTCTCCGTGCGCTTCGGCATCCGCATCGCCTCGATGACCGCCTGGAAGGCCTGCGTGTCGTCGTCGATGGCCCGGAGGAAGGCCTCCTTGTGCTCCTGGGCCTCCCGCGCCAGCGCGTTCATGGTCTCGCGCCGCTCCTCCATCCCCTTCTTGGCATGGGTGAGGGCCGCGACCATCGACGTCAGGGCGGCTGCCAGGCCGCCGCACAGCGCGGCGACGCTGCCGCCACCGGGGGCGGGGGAGTCGCAGGACGTCTCGTCGGCGAACTCCAGGAGGGACATGGAGGCCAGGGGGGCCTGCCTGGCGACGCGGTACTCGATGATGCGCTCCCGGGGATCGAACGCCTTGACGTCGTTCAGGCCGAGGCTGAGGATGGCGGCCTCCACGAGCCGGGACTCGGGCACCCCGGAGGTGCCGCCCTGCCGCTCGAGATAGTGGCGCCCCGCCAGCAGCACGGCCTCCCGCGGGATCAGCCCCACCAGCTCGCTGCCGGTCACGCGCAGTCCTCGGTCCTCGGCGAGGCGGCAGACCGCGTCGAACACGGCGTGCGGCGGGGAGACATGGTAGTCCGTGAGGTTGATGGAGATCTGGGCCCGCTGGAACTCCTCGATGAACCAGCCGACCGCCTTCACCTCGCGGAACATGCCCGGATTGCGGACCGGATCGCCGTTCTCGTCGCGCACGAACTTCCCACGCGCATCCCGCCGGATGCGACCCTGCTCCCGGATCTCCATGGCGATGTCCGAGGCGAGCTTGCGATCCCGGGTGTTCAGGTTGATGTTGTAGGCGATCAGGAACTGGCGCGCGCCGATCACGGTGGCCCCCGACCGGGCGTTCAGCTCGGCAGGGCCGAAGTCCGGGGCCCAGTCCGGGTCCGCGAGCCTGGCGGCGAGCCCCTCGTACTCGCCGCGACGCACGTCGGCCAGGTTGCGGCGCTCCGGGCGGGAAGCCGCCGCCTCGTAGAGGTACACGGGGATGCCGAGCTCCTCCCCGACGCGCCGCCCCAGCCGTCGCGCCAGCTCGACGCATTCGTCCATCTCCAGGCCGCTGACCGGGACGAAGGGGCAGACGTCCGTCGCCCCGAGCCGGGCGTGCGCCCCGGCGTGGTGCCGCATGTCGATGCGGTCGGCGGCGCAGGCGATGGCCCGGAACGCCGCCTCCACCGCTGCGTCCGGGGTGCCGATGAAGGTCATCACGGTGCGGTTCGTGGCCGCGCCGGGATCGACGTCCAGCAGCGTCACCTCCTCGGTTCCGGAGATGGCGGCGGCGATCGCGTCGATCACGCCGCGATCCCGGCCCTCGCTGAAGTTCGGTACGCACTCGACGATCTTCATGGTGGGGAGGCCTCCTTGGAGTACCCGGGGATTATAGCGAATTGCCCGCCTCGTCCCGGCGGGTGCCCAGCAGGTCCGCGAGGGCCTCCCCGAGGCGGGAGACGGTCACCGGCACCGGTCGCTCCGGCGCGCCGGCGCGGTTGCCCCGGGGGAACACCGCCCGCCGGAAGCCCAGCCGGGCCGCCTCGTGGAGCCGCTCGATCGCCCTTCCCGCGGCCCGGACCTCTCCCGTGAGCCCCAGCTCGCCGAAGACCGTGGTCCCCTCCGGGAGCGCCTGGCCCCGGATCGAGGAGGCCAGCGCCGCCGCCGTGGCGAGGTCGGCGGCGGGATCCTGGACCTGGAAGCCGCCAGCGACGTTGACGTAGATGTCCCGGCCCGCGAGCGAGCCGCCGAGCTCCCGCTCGAGGATCGCCACCAGGATCGCGAGCCTCCCCGGGTCGATCCCGAAGGCGACCCGTCGCCCCTGGCCGGGGCCGGGCTCGGCCACCAGGGCCTGCACCTCCACGAGCAGCGGCCGGGTGCCCTCGATGGTCGGGAGAACCACGGAGCCCGGCTCGCGCCGGTCGTGCTCTCCGAGAAACAGCCGGGACGGGTCCTTCACCGGCCGCAGCCCCTCGGCGCCCATCTCGAACACGCCGATCTCGGAGGTCGGTCCGAATCGGTTCTTCACCGCCCGCAGGATGCGGTGGGAATGGTGGCGCTCCCCCTCGAAGTACAGGACGGTGTCGACGATGTGCTCCAGCGTGCGGGGACCGGCGATGGTGCCGTCCTTCGTCACGTGCCCGATGACGAAGACCGGGATGCCCTTCCCCTTGGCGAGGAACAGGAGCCTCGCCGCCGCCTCCCGCACCTGCGCGACGCTCCCCGCCGCGGAGGGGAGCCCCGCGGAGTGCACCGTCTGGATCGAATCGACCACGACGGCACCAGGAGAGGATGCGTCCACGGCGTCCAAGATGCGCTCCAGCGAGGTCTCCGGCAGGAAGAGGAGGCCGTGGGACCGCACCCGCAGGCGTTCGGCGCGCATGCGTACCTGGGCCTCGGACTCCTCCCCGGAGACGTAGAGCACCCGCCCCGGCTTCCCGGCCAGGCGGGAGGCCACCTGCAGGAGCAGGGTCGACTTTCCGATGCCCGGGTCCCCACCGACCAGGACCAGCGAGGCCGCCACGACGCCGCCGCCCAGGACCCGGTCGAACTCGTCGATTCCGGTGCCGGTGCGGGGAGCCGCCGTCGTGTCGATGTCGTCGAAGGGGATCGGCTCGCCGCCCGCGCCCGGCAGCGCTCGCCCCCGCCGCGCGCCCGGGTCCGCCCGCACCTCCTCCAGGGAGTTCCAGGCGCCGCACTCGGTGCAGCGACCGAGCCACTTGGGGGACCGGTACCCGCAGGCGGAGCAGGCGAACGCGATCCCCGGCCTCATCCGGCGGCCTGGCCTCCCCGGCGCACGTAGGAACGGGCGAGACGCCCCGGGATACCGCACAGGATCTCCCAGGGGATGGCGCCGGTCACCAGGGCCCAGTCGTCGGCGTGGATACGCTCGCCGCGTTCCTCCCCCAGGAGGGTCACCGGGGTGTCGATGGCGACGTCCCGGACCTGCGTGACGTCGACGGTGGTCAGGTCCATGCTGACCCGCCCGACGATGGGACAACGCCGCCCACGCACCAGCACCTCGCCGCCGCGATCGAGGCCCCGGGGGATGCCCTCCGCGTAGCCCACCGGCAGGGCGGCGATCCGGCGCGGTGACGGGGCCTTCCAGGTCGCCCCGTAACCCAGGGTCGCTCCGGTCGGCAGTTCCTTGATCTGGACGACCCGGGTGCGGAAGCGGAGCCCCGGCCGCACGTCCGCCGCGGGCAGGGCCGGAGCGGGGGGGAGACCGTAGAGGAGCAGCCCAGGCCGGACCGTGTTGCCCGGGTCCGGCTCCCCCCGGAGCATCCAGGCGCTGTTCGCCAGGTGGATCTCGGTGGGGCGGTGCCCCGCACCCGTCACCATGCGCAGGGCGTCGCCGAAGCGGGCGCGCTGGATCGCGTTCAGCGGATGGCGCGGGTCCTCGGCGCAGGCCAGATGGGAGAGCAGCCCGGTCATCCTGAGGGCCGGCATCCCGGACAGCGTCTCCAGGACCGGGTGCAGCTCGTCCACCGGGAACCCGAGCCTCCCCATCCCGGTGTCGACCTTCAGGTGGAACGGGAGGGGGCCCGGCCGGCGCCTCGACTCCGCGGCGAGCGTCGCCAGGCCGGCGCGGCAGTGCACCGTGGGGACCAGGCCCGCGTCGAGCGCCTCCGTCAGGCTCTCGGGGAGGATGGGGCCGACCACGACGACGGGGGCGTCGATCCCCGCGTCGCGGAGCTCCATCCCCTCCTCCGGAAGGAAGACCGCGAAGCCGTGGACGCCACCGCGGCGGAAGGCCCGGGCTGCGTGCACCGCCCCGTGGCCGTAGGCGTCCGCCTTGACGACCGCCAGGACCCGGCGGGGACCGGCCCGGCGGACCACCCGGCGCGCGTTCTCCTCGAGCCGATCCAGGTCGACCTCCACCCGGTGTACCGGCGGCGGAGACGTCAAAACCCGGACTCGCGCTGGAACTCGAGATTCTCGAAGCGGGTGAACTCCTTGAGGAACGCCAGGTTCACCGTGCCGATGGGGCCGTTCCGCTGCTTCCCGATGATGATGGTGGCGATGCCGCGGTTCTCGTCCGTCGCCTTGTAGACCTCCTCGCGGTAGATGAACACCACCAGGTCCGCGTCCTGCTCGATGGCCCCGGACTCCCGCAGGTCGCTCAGCTGGGGCCTCCGGTCGCTGCCCCGCTGCTCGGGGGCGCGGCTGAGCTGGGAGATCGCGATGAGGGGGACGTTCAGCTCCTTGGCGAGGCCCTTGAGGGACCGGGAGATCTCGGAGATCTCCTGGGTGCGGTTCTCGGACCGGTCGCGGCCGCGCATGAGCTGGAGATAGTCGACGATCACCATGTCCAGGCCGTGCTCCACCTTCAGCCGGCGGGCCTTGGCGCGCATCTCCATGATCCCGATCCCTGGCGTGTCATCGATGTAGATCGGCGCCTCCGTGAGGTCCGAGAACCCCTTGGAGAGCCGGGTCCACTCGTCCTTGCCCAGGCGGCCGGTCCGCAGGCGGTGGGCGTCGATGCGGGCCTGCGCGCAGAGCATGCGCAGGAAGAGCTGCTCCCGGGACATCTCTAGCGAGAAGATCCCCACGTGCTTGTGCTCGCGGATGGCCACCTCCAGGGCGACGTTGAGGCAGAAGGCCGTCTTGCCCATGGAGGGGCGGGCGGCGATGATGATCAGGTCGGTATCCTGGAAGCCCGACGTCAGCTCGTCGAAGCGCTCGTAGCCAGTGGGCAGGCCCGTGACCAGGCGCTGCGCCTCGGTCAGCTTCTCGATCTGCCGCAGCGCGGGATCCGCCAGGTCCCGCAGCGGCACGAAGCCGGCGCGGATCCGGTCCTGCGAGATCGCGAAGATCATCCGCTGCGCGTCGTCCAGGATGGAGTCCGTGGAGTCCTCGCCGCGGACCGCGGAGGTCGCGATCTTCCGCGACGACTCGATGAGCGCGCGGAGGATCGCCTTCTCCTTGACGATCTTCGCGTAGTGCTCGATGTTCTGGGAGCGGGGCACCCCGTCCACCAGGGCCGAGATGTAGGAGGCCCCGCCGGCAGCCTCCAGGGAGCCCTGCCGGGCGAGCTCGTCCTTGATCGTGACGAGGTCGATGACCGCGGCACGCTCCGACAGATCGACCATCGCGCGGAAGATGCGACGGTGGGCCTCTCGGAAGAAATCGTCCCCCTGGAGGATCTCCTGGGCCTGGTTGATGGCCCGGTTCTCCAGCAGGATGGCGCCGAGCACGGAGCGCTCGGCCTCCAGGTTCTGTGGGATCGCGGCTTCCAGAAGCTGTTCGGCCATGGTCTCGGGAGGACGTCGCAGGGGGGCATCTTAGCGCAGCGCCCCCGGTCCCACAAGCGCCGTTGCCCCGGCGGGTTCTCCCCGCTATGATGAACGGGTCGGAGCGGAACGGACGGCCGCTGGCCTCCGAAAGGGGGCTGGAGGAAAGTCCGAACTCCACAGGGCGGCGTGCTGGGTAACGCCCAGTCGGGGCGACCCGAAGGAAAGTGCCACAGAAAACAAACCGCCGAGGTCCGCGGCTGCCGCGGGCCGGCAAGGGTGAAAAGGTGCGGTAAGAGCGCACCGGGCCGGCGGTGACGTCGGTCGCACGGTAAACCCCACGCGGAGCAAGACCAAATAGGGAGGTTGCCAAGGGCTGGCCCGGCCCGAGGCCTCCGGGTAGGTCGCACGAGCCGGCGGGCGATCGCCGGCCCAGATGAATGGTCGTCGTCCCGCCTCCGGGCGGGAAACAGAATTCGGCTTACAGTTCCGTCTCCGACACCTTCGATTCCCCGCGGTCGGCCGCCGCCCCCGGGAGGCTCCATGGACGCCGGACAGCTCAAGCGCCTGGCCCTCGAGGAGGCGGAGCGTCTGGCGCCGGAGGCCATTGCGCTCAGCCGTGCCCTGTTCGACCATCCGGAGCTCTCCGGCGAGGAGGTCGACAGCGTGGAGCGCATCCGGGGCGTCCTGGAGGGGCACGGGTTCCAGGTGGAGGTCGGCCTCGCGGGCCTGCCCACCGCCTTCCGGGCGACGGCCTCGGCGGCGGCACGTCCCGGACCCCGGGTCGCCTTCCTGGCCGAGTACGATGCGTTGCCGGAGATCGGGCACGGATGCGGGCACAACCTCATCGGTGCCGCCGGCGTGTTCGCCGGCATCGTGGCGGCGCGGGTGGCCTCCCGGAGCCGCGGCTCGGTGGCGGTCATCGGCACCCCCGCCGAGGAGACCATCGGCGGCAAGGTGGTCCTCGCCCGGGCGGGCGTGTTCGACGACTATGATGCCGCCATGCTCGTGCATCCGTCCGCCGAGGACCGGGCGCACTCGACGTCGCTGGCCTGCAGTGGCATGGAGGTCGAGTTCCTGGGGAAATCGGCTCACGCCGTGGCGCACCCGGAGAAGGGGATCAACGCTCTGGATGCGGTCCTGCAGCTGTTCATGGCCGTCGATGCGGCCCGCCGCCGGTGGAGTCCGCAGGTGAAGGCGCCGGGGGTGATCCTCGAAGGGGGGAAGCGCGCGAACATCATCCCCGAGCGGGCCGTCGCACAGTTCAGCGTGCGCGCCCCGACGATCCGGGAGGTGCGGGACGTCCGGCAGCAGATCGAGAGGATGATCCAGGGGATCGCCACGGCGACCGGCACCCGGTTCGAGATCCGGGACACGGACAACCCCTACTTCGAGATGGTGAGCAACGACGTGCTGGCGCGCGCCTACGCGGACAACCTGAGGGCACTGGGTCGCGAGCCGGTGGAGGGGCCCAGGCGGAACCAGGGTTCCCTCGACATGGGGAACGTCTCGTTCCGCTGCCCCGCCATCCATCCCTTCGTGGCGATCTGCCCGCCGGAGCTCGCGTCCCACACGCGGGACTTCGGGCTCGCCTCGGTATCGGAACGCGGCGAGCGGGCCCTCGTCGACTCGGTGAAGGCGATGGCGATGACGGCGGCGGACCTGTTCGCCTGGCGCCACCTGGCACAGGAGGCCCGGGCGGCGTTCCAGGCGTTCCGGACCTCGCTGGAAGGGGCGCTGGGTTGAACGTGCAGGTGCCCGGCCTGCGGCCGGGGGACTGCATCGGGGTTGCCGCTCCCGGATACCCGGGAGACCCGGAGGAGATCCGGATCGGTGCCGGGATCCTGGAATCCCTCGGATACCGGGTGAGGCTCGGAGCGGGCCTGACCCGCAGGCGGGGCTACCTTGCGGGGGCAGACGAGGAGCGCGCCGACGCGCTCAACCGGCTGATCGCGGATCCCGACGTGCGGGGCATCCTCTTCGCCCGTGGCGGCTTCGGCACCGGACGCATCCTCCACCGGCTCGACCTCTCCGGCCTGCGGCGGGACCCGAGGCTGCTGGTGGGGTACTCGGACCTGACGGCCCTGTTCCTGGCGTTGCAGCGCGAGGGGGACTATCCCCTCGGCTATGGACCCCATCTCTCCGACCTCGCCCGGGGGCGCTACCAGGTGCGCTCGTTCCGGAGGTTCCTGCGGCGGGGCCCCGGCGGGGAGCGCCTGCGGCTGCGGGGATGCCGGGTGCTGCGGCCGGGCCGGGCGCGAGGGGTGCTGCAGGGGGGCTGTCTGTCACTGCTCCAGACCCTCCTGGGGACCCCGTGGCAGCCGGACCTTCGAGGCCGGCTGCTGTTCTGGGAGGACTGGGGTGAGGAGCCCTACCGCATCGACCGGATGCTCGGCCACCTGGCGGCGGCCGGGATCCTCGGTTCCATCGCGGGGATGATCGTGGGGCGTCCCGTGGGGATCCGGCCGCGGCGCGGCCAACCGTCCCTTTCCCTGGACGAGGTGATCGGGGATCACGCGGGCCGGCTGGGCATCCCGGTGGTGCTGGGTCTCGCGGCGGGACACACCGCGCGGAAGCTCACGCTCAGCCTGGGGGTGCCCGCGGCGCTGGATACCGGGGAGATGACCCTGACCCTGGAGTCGCCGGGCTAGCCCGCATGATTCACGAGGGGCAGGCCCCGGAGACTCCTCGGGAACGCCCTACCTGCGTTGGCCGGCCTTGACGGGTCCCTCACCCGCCTGCGGACGTCCGCCTGGGTCGGCCATTCCCGAGGCGCCTCGGACATCCGGCAGCCTTTCGTTCTTCGGCGGTTTCGGCAGGTCTTCGGGACTGGCGCCCGAATCGACAGCGGTCGACCTGCCTCCCATGAATCACGCGGGCTAGGGCGGGGCCCTCGCCGGGACCGGTCCCTCAGGAGCGCACCTCGAACGACAGCGCCTCGTCGGCCGCCTGTCCCTTGGCCGGATCCCGGACCGCCACCGTGAGGCGGTAGAGCCCCGGTGGCCAGCCCCGCACCGGGAAGGACCACGCCTGAACGCTCCCGGTGCGGCCGGCGGCCCGGACGGGGTCGCCCAGGGGAAGCCAGCGGCCCCCGTGCAGGCCCTCGAGGCGGTAGGAGATCTCCACCGGGCGCGGCTCCGCACCCGGGGCCCCGTAGACCTGGTAGTAGAGCTGGAACTCCTCCGTGCCGGCCAGCACGGGACGGACGCGCGGCACGACGCGGAGCCCGCCCAGCCGGAAGGGGACCTTGACGTCCGGCGCCGCGGGCCCGGCGGCCGGCTCGAGCACCCGCGCCAGGGTCAGGCTCGACAGCGCCGGCCCGTCGCCGCGGAGGTCCGGCACCGTGAGGTCCCCCCTCCAGCTCCCGACGGCGCCGGTCGCCGGATCTCGCAACGCGAAGAAGGCGCGGTAACGTCCCGGGTCCAGGCCGAGCCCCGTCTGGAGGACGCCGGGCGCGTCGGCGCCCGCCGCCGTGAAGCGCTCGACGCCCGACAGCGGGAAGGACGTTCCCCGGCCGTCGAGCCCCACGAGGCCTCCGTAGGGCAGCAGCTCCGTGGGTGCGGACGGCCCCTCCAGCGTGAAGGCCACGTACGTGGTGCCGTCAACGGCGCGGTAGAAATCGGCGCGAACCGCGAGGGGTAGCGAGCCGGCGCCGGGCCGCGGGAGCGGGCGGGTACCGGCGAGCTGGGGCAGCGGTTCGGTGGCCCGGATCCACCGGACGAAGGGGTCCGGCTCCCGCGCCGGGGAGAGGCACGGCAGCGGCGCGTCCAGTCCCCGGAGCCGTCGCGCATCCACGTCGGGGGCCGACTCGACGCGGATGCCCTCCGGTCTCGCCGGGGCGAAGACCAGCGAGACCTCCGGGTTGCTGTAGATCCACTGGAGCCTCTCCCCCTCCGTCCGCTCCGCCTGGGGCGGGCCGAGCAGGATGAACCACTTGCCCGGGAGCGTGCGCCACATGGGCCCGGAGGCCGGGATGTCGGGCCGCAACGACTCGCAGCGATCCACCCGGTCCCAGAAGGTCTGGCGGAACTCGTTGCGTGCGGTCCGCGGCGTCGGGTCCCGCCGGCGCCAGAAGGCCTCGACGAAGCGCGAGCGCTGCGGGTCCGCCGGCAGCCCCCGGAACGCCCGGGCCTCGCGCGGCGTGAGCAGGTAGCGGACGGGCCCCTCGGACCAGGACGTCGAGGGGACGTCCAGGGGGTGGCCGGCCAGAGGCCCTGGAGGGCCGGCCAGCAGCAGCACGGCGATCAACGGGATGGCGGGTCGCATCGTCCCCGGTTCGATGCCGGCCCCCGGGCGCGTCGGGGGCGGCGAAGACCGCCGGTCAAGGGTCGCTCCGACGGCGCGCTTTCATTATAAGATGACCCCTCCGGCGGGGCGGAGGTTCGCGTCCCCGATGGCAGGTGTGGAGGGGGAGCTTGGAGGCTGGCCGCATCCGCACGATCCGGATGACGCTCCAGTACGACGGCACCGACTACCTCGGCTGGCAGACGCAGCCCCGGGGAGGCACGGTGCAGGACGCGGTGGAGGATCGCCTCGGGCGCATCCTGGATCACCCCCTGCGGGTGCACGGGGCGGGGCGAACGGACCGGGGCGTCCACGCGAGGGGGCAGGTCGGCAGCTTCGCCACGGCCAACCCCCTGGAACTGGGCCGGATGATGCGCGGACTGAACGCGCTGCTGCCGGCGGACGTGGCGGTCCTCGCGGCGCGTGAGGTCCCGGAGGGGTTTCACGCCCGCCACTCGGCGCGGCGCAGGGAGTACACGTACCAGATCTGGAGGGCGCAGGTGGGGTCCCCGTTCCAGCATCGCTTCGTCTACCATCTCCATCGCGATCTCGATCTCGAGGCGATGCGTGAGGCGGCCTCGCTGGTGGCGGGAAGGCACGACTTTACGTCCTTCTGCGCGGCGGAGTCGAGCCGGATGGGCAGCAACGTCCGGGAGGTGTTCCGTTCGGAGTGGGATGTCGCCCGGGACCTCCTGTGCTATCGGATCGGGGCGGCTGGCTTCCTTCACAACATGGTGCGCATCGCCGTGGGCACCATGCTGGAGGTGGGGACGGGACGGCGTTCGCCGCGGGACATGCGCGAGATACTGGAGGCCCGGGACCGCCGGGCGGCGGGACGCACGGCGCCGGCCCGCGGCCTGTTCCTGGACAGGGTGGAGTACGGGCCGGAGCCCGGCGTGGGACCGGCCTGGGGGAGGTGGGACGATTGATGCAGGTCCTGGTGACCGGAGGGGCCGGCTACATCGGCAGCCACATCGTACGGCTGCTCGTGCAGCGGGGGAACGCCGTCGTCGTCCTGGATGACCTTCGCGAGGGGCACCGTGAGGCGGTGGGGGACGTCCCGTTCGTCGAGGGGAGCTTCGATCAGCGCGCCGCACTGGAGGAGGCACGCCGACGCGTGCCCTTCGACGCGGTGATCCACATGGCTGCCCACTGCCTCGTCGGCGAGTCGGTGGTGGATCCGGTCAAGTATTACCGGAACAACGTCATCGCGCCGCTGGTGATGCTCGAGCATCTGCGGGACCTGGGCACGTCGCGCCTGGTCTTTTCCTCCTCTGCAGCGGTCTACGGCGCGCCGGAGGAGACGCCGATCCCCGAGACCCACGCCTGCCTCCCGACGAACCCGTACGGGGAGACCAAGCTCGCCTTCGAGCGGGCGCTAGCGTGGTACGGTCGTCCCTACGAGATCGCCGGGATCTCCCTGCGCTACTTCAATGCCGCAGGGGCGAGCCCGGCAGGAGGGATCGGTGAGGACCATGCCCCGGAGACCCACCTCGTCCCACGAGTTCTCGCCGTGGCCCTAGGAGGGGCGGACCGGCTTCTGATCCACGGGGGAGATTTCCCGACCCCTGACGGCACCTGCGTGCGCGATTACGTGCACGTGGACGACCTCGCGATGGCCCATGTGCTGGCCCTGGAGGCGCTGGAGTCCGGGGAGCCGGGCGGCGCGTTCAATCTGGGAACCGGCCGTGGACACTCCGTGCTCGAGGTGGTGGAGACGGCCCGCCGGGTGACCGGCCGCCCCATTCCCGTGGAGATCGGCCCGCGCCGACCGGGGGATCCTCCGACGCTGGTGGCCTCGGCGGAGCGGGCCGCCGCC